>JANOPX010000207.1:0-5581 GCA_031422115.1 Chamaesiphon sp. VAR_4_metabat_408
CCCCCTCAAAGGGTTTGGCTTGAAACGGTGGGGTCGGCACGAAACCGACCGCCTTGTTGGTTTGTGGGATGGGGAGATTAGCAAAGAACTGGTAAAAACCAACCGATTCAAGCAGTACGGATGCTCACCTTAACAGGGGTAGCCCCAGTCCCCTAGTCCCCTAGTCTCCCAGTCCCCCCCTCTCCCCCTCTCCCCCTCCTCTATTTCGGAGGCTGTCAATTCGATCGATATAACTGGGAATAGCCTCTCCAGTGGCGATACAGGCTGCTCGATCGACAGCGATAGTATCTTCACCTGCGAAGATCTTACCAAATTCGATCGTCTTACCGCGATCGGGTTTCCAATCTGCACTAATAAATCGTAAATCTGCATCTACCACCGCGCCATCGAATAAATGCCCGATGCAAAAATATACATCCTCAAGTACCTTGGGTACGGATGGTTGGTGCAGTTGTCCCCGTGAATTGAGACTGCGAGCGTGATATTTCGATCGCGGAAACAATCCGTAGAGATTTTTCAAAGATGCCGATATTAGTGGTCGATCTTTGAGTATTGTCCGCTTAAATGTACCAATGGTAATCCGACAATCTACTTCCCTTAACAATGCAGGTGCCCACATCGTCTGAAATCTAACCGGAGCGGGGGATAGATTGAGATATTCGACCAGTGGTAAGGTATCAGCATCCAGAAGTTCCATTCCTTCATCCAACAGGGCATACAGTCCATTTTTGGCGGCAATATCGTGGAGACTTACAGGCGAACAAACTCCTTCGACGATCGATATTTTGGCATTAGGGCTAGCTTGACGCAATCCTTGCAAGACTTTACCCAAGACTCCCATACTCACGGTGACGGGTGCGCCGACGGGATAACCGAGATTGGGTTTGACGAGGATATGTCGAGCGTTATGGGCAGATTGTGGCGGTTGATAAATAAAATCTTTTGTTTTAACGGTATACATTATATTTTAAATTAAATAATAGATCGCACAGCGATTAAAACCATCCTGTCGGATCCGCTCCGCGAGTAACGCTAGTGCTGCAAAGTCCACCTAAAGCTGTACTAAAATCTAGAGTATCTTAAACGATGTGACGATCGATCTAAAATGTTATTTTTTACTCGCGATCGTGTAGATAAATCGATAGCCCACATCATATTCTTGTTGTTGGCGTAAGTGACCATATTGACGATCCCAAGCCTTTGTATTCAAATCATCGCGCAAATTTGTCAATCCTCGATCGAGTTCGGTAGCTGTCATTTTAGCAAATGAGGAAATACCATTACGAATATTACCATCTAAATAGAGTTCTGGTCGCGCCCAACCAACTGCGGCAAATGAGTCTGAAAGATCGTTAGGTAAGGGAAATGGGCTGACATTTACAGTTAAATTAGAGACCGATTTAATTTCAGATATTAACGCTGGAATTGGTAAGAATGTAGACTGGACATCCACCATAAACGACGGGAAATAATTTACCAACCAAAAACTAGAAATTAATTCTGGATCGTAAGTAAATAGAATAATTGCCCCATCACCAATAATCCGATATATTTCTTTTAATGCTTGTCGATAATTCTGGAAGTGGTGCAAAGCTAGCATGATAATCGCGGCATCTGCCGATCGATCTGGTAAAGGTATCTGTTCGGCAACCGCATCTATCCATTCAATCGATCGATGATTAATTGCTTGATTTCGCATCATTTCTGATGGTTCGATCGCTAAGACTCGATATCCTTGCTCGGCAAGAACAGCAGCATAGGAGCCTGTTCCAGCTCCAATATCGGCAATTGTATTCGCCTGTGAAAGTGATAAAATTTCTAATAGTTTTGCGGCGATGCGAGGATCGCTTCTTCTTGTTTGAGTATAATTTTTTCCAATCTGGTCATAAAGTACCATTTTACTTTATCCTGTAAGCTCTAGCTCTATTGTGGCATTTGACGATCGATCTGGTAAAGATATCTATTTGGCAACCGCATCTATCCATTAGATCGATAATTAACTACTCGATCGACCCATTAATTCTAATCCCTTTTAGAAAAAATTACACCGATCGTATACCTTCACAGATCCCGATTTTATGGAGTCCAGTCTTCTACTTCATATAGAAATTTTGTTGCTGCGACTAGTTTACGGTTAGCTGAAGTACTTTGAACAAATACAACATATTCTGCTAAATTTTGTGGCTTAATTCTTGCTGTTTCCCCAGTTGGTAAACCGAGTAATTCTCTCGCTGCATCTCCTGCAAATAGATCGCCTGTTTTTCGTTCCATTAGGACAATCTCTTTAGTACCCTGAATAGTTTCTGTTTTAGTAAATTCATAAAAACCTCGCCCTACTTTGAATGTTAGACCATTTTCCAGGACAAAGGCTTTGATCGAAATATCATTGTCTACAGATAGGATCTGAAATCGTCCAGGTTTGACAGCTCTTAAATCCGTCGGTTCAAATTTCTCAGATTTCTCTCTTTTTAAGAGAGTATTGAACATCTGATTTAGTCCTCGATTCATCCGTCCTTGGCTGACAATTTCTTGCTCGTAATTCTGAAGTTGTTCTGATGAAGACTGTTGATAACATACTGATAGGAAAAAATCAGTGATGTAGGAAAACTGATCCAGATTAAGATGAAAGCCACCAGATTTGTGGGCTAGTTCTTGATAAAATGGGGTTGCATGAGCGCGATTTAAGGCTTGAATGCCGTAGACAGTAATACCTGATTCGGTGAGGCTGTCTAATTCTTTGCGCCAGTTCAATTTTTGAGGTGTTTGTGCTGGAGCATGAGGGATATCATCACCAATCATAACTAATACTTTAGTGCTGCTTGATGACCAAGGTAAAGATCGCGCTTCATGCAAAACAAGTTCATAACATTCTGGTGCATCTCCACCGCCAGTGGGTTCGACACGTTGCACAAAATCACAAATGGTATCGACATCACCAGATAGATTTAGATGCTTGGTAACGTAGGTAGAACCTGCATCACAGTAGTCGCCGTGGGCAATGATGCCGATCTTTATCCCAGGGATTTCGTCGAGTAGTCGAGTAACCGTACTTTTGAGATTGCGACGTACTTGAGTTAGGCAGGGATACATACTTCCCGTAGTGTCAAAGCTAAAAACAATCTCAATATTATTCGCCATTGTTCTATCCTCGATCGATAATTTATATTTGTATAATGCCCCGACAATAGGCATAATATAACAGTCAATTGTTGAAGAGCTGTTACGCATTAATATGCTTGTGGTTAATGCCTACCCTACGAAATTCTGCTGGTACAATCGAAATCCCTTGTTACCCCCCAACCCCCTTGCAAAGGGGGGCTTTCGCTCCCTCCCCTTTGCAAGGGGAGGGCTGGGGTGGGGTAACAAGGGATTTCGATATCCATAAAAATCTACACATCGAAAGGGCTGACTGGGCATTGCCCACCATCTATATTTCGGGCTATTTTATCTAAAATTACCCCTTAAATTTTGCCGTAATTCGGCTCATAGCTTCTTCGATATTGGCGCGACTATTGAAGGCGGAAATACGGAAATAACCTTCACCCGCAGCACCAAAACCGGAACCAGGGGTACCGACGACGTGACAATTTGTTAGGAGTTTATCAAAGAAATCCCAACTAGTTAAACCGTCGGGAGTTTTTACCCAAACGTAGGGAGCATTGATACCGCCAGATACTTCTAATCCGGCTGCGGAGAGTTTTTCGCGAATGATTTGGGCGTTTTCTAGGTAGAAACTAATTAAGGCTTTGACTTGAGTTTGTCCCTCTTCTGAATATACCGCTTCTGCACCCCGTTGCACGATATAAGAGACACCATTAAATTTGGTAGATTGGCGGCGATTCCAGAGTTTCCAGAGTTCGACATCGCTACCATCGGCGGCTTTGGCGGTGAGAGTTTTGGGTACGACGGTGAGAGCGCAACGGGTACCTGTAAATCCGGCATTTTTGGAGAAGGAGCGAAATTCGATCGCACAGTCTCGCGCCCCTTCAATTTCGTAGATGGAGTGCGGTAAACTGGAGTCGGTGATGAAGGCTTCGTAAGCAGCATCGAAGAAGATAATCGAACCATTCTTTTTGGCGTAGTCTACCCAAGTTTGAAGATAAGCTTTGGTGGCGACTGCACCTGTAGGGTTATTGGGAAAACAAAGATAAATCAAATCTACCTTCTGGCTGGGAATCTGCGCCATGAAACCGTTTTCTGGGGAGATAGGGAGATAGACAAGATTACCATATTCACCTTTCTCATTGGCATCCCCAGTATTGCCCGCCATCACATTGGTATCGACATAAACGGGGTATACAGGGTCGGTAACGGCGATCGTGTTATCATGGCCGAAAATGTCGAGAATGTTCCCTCCATCGCATTTTGAACCGTCTGAGATGAAGATTTCATCAGCATCAACATTGCAGCCGCGTGCTTGAAAATCATGTTTGGCGATCGACTCCCGCAACCAAGCATAACCCTGTTCGGGGCCATATCCTTTAAATGTATCCCGATTGCCCATATCTTCGATCGCTTTTGTCATCGCAGTACGACAAGCTGCGGGCAAAGGCTCGGTGACATCGCCGATACCCAATCTGATAATCGGTGCGGTAGGATTGGCTGCTGCAAAAGCATTAACGCGCCGCGCAATCTCAGGGAATAGGTAGCCAGCTTTGAGTTTTAGGTAGTTATCGTTAATGGTTGCCATAGTTATTCGTATGTTCGATCGTCACCCAATAGCTTACCGCAAGTGGGGTGTGGGCTGTAGCCATCTGGCTAATTTCTAGTGGGTTAGGGCGGGTTTTGATTTGGGCATTTTATTTGTCCATAAATCGTAGCTAAACAAAGCCATCTACGAACCTTGCCAATTTATATAGGTTAGATTATCACCTAATAGTCCTTATCAATTCGTTTGCTGACTTCTCTAAAAGCATCGCGACTCACACAAGGATAATCACTCAACCAAAGATTGAGATCGGGTAAATAAATATCCGAAACCTTCGCAAAAGAACTAAGATCGGGGCGATAAGACATTACCAACATTTCGGCAATTTGTCCCCGCGAAATCCCTTTATAAGCTTTCTTGAGTGGTACGGTAATCTCAGTCGTAAACCCACTCTCATCGCCAACTTCTAGGTGCAGTCTCGTCTCGATTTCTTCTGTGACGATGAGCTTGCCTTTTTTGTCTACTGTTTCCAATTCGCCGACGATATCTTCCGTGACATATAGATCTAATACTTCTCCACGCCAAAACCCACTATAAGGCAATTGACGAGCTTGCCAATTGCGCTGACTTGCCAACAAAATTGGTTCCCACAACCAATATAAGCCCACAATTACTGTAGGTATCGGTGCCGCCCATTCTACTTCATCAGGAAAGGTGAATCGCAGGATAGTATAAACTATCGTAATCGCCGCGACCGAAATAATCAACCGTCGCAAAAAGTCCGAAAACTTACCCCAGCAGTAATTATATTGCACCCCCGTTGCCACGATCGGCATTAGTTGTTCAAATTTCGAGCGGGTAATTGGGAGGAGCATTGGGGGAGGGGGAGACGGGGGGACGGGGGGACTGGGAGACTGGGGGACTGGGGTTTTG
>JANOPX010000208.1:0-14721 GCA_031422115.1 Chamaesiphon sp. VAR_4_metabat_408
GGGGCAAACATAAAATCCCTTCCTACCACCCTCCTACCCTACCACCCTCCTACCCTACCACCCTCCTACCCTACCACCCTCCTACCCTACCACCCTCCTACCCTACCCTACCACCCTCCTACCCTACCACCCTACCACCCCTCATCCCTGACTGAGCCAAATCTATGAGATATTACGACCATACGATGTAGCTCTCAATCTAAGTGAGTAGATAATCATTGGGTTCTGGGTTAATCGATCGATAATTGATATTTTACACCGATCGAATTGCCATCGAACTTACATCAAATGGCTGATGTGAAAAATTAGGACTCAGGTTATCTTGTGTATATAGATTCAACGCGCTAATCTAAAGTTTTTAATTTTAGCGATAGGAATTTAATAATTCTTTTTTAGTAATGCTGGTCTCACTGTAAATTCACCATTACTAAGGGAAATCGGGGTTTAAGCTTTTAAAGGCTGGTAAGTTGCTTACCAGCCGATTTTGTTTGTGTGTATTTTTTTTGTAGGTTGAGTTGAGCCTCGTTCCGAAAGGCTACGCCAACGAGGCTCAACCCAACCTACGCTGAATAAATAAAATTCCGCCAATTGCAAATAATAGAGGTGTGAGCCAGTCACCAAACCGGACATATGGAGTCTGAGTATGTTGGCGATAAACTTGATGGGCGTGAGTGGCAAATCGATTTAGTTCGGAGATCCATTCAGTATGGCCGTGAGGGTCTACAATTGCCGAATAACCAGTATTACTCGCTCTGACTGTCCATCTGTCGGTCTCAATGGCTCTCATCACATCCTGAGCATGATGTTGAGCAGGCATCGCTGCACTAAAATGGGCATCATTAGAAGCAGTAATAATTAGGTTGCCATTTTGAGCTTGACGGCGAAAGTGCTCGGAATAGGCGGAGTCATAACAAATCCCAAAGATAACATTACCAAAGGGAGTAACGATCGATGGGGCAAATTTGCCAGAGATTGTATTAGCCTTGAGGGGTGAAAATCTAATAATTAATTTACCTAGATACTCTTCAAAGGGGATATACTCACCCAGTGGGACTAGTTTCCATTTATCATAGCGACTGAGAATTTTACCGTCACTAGTTATGGTCATCATACTATTGGTAAAGCCCCCACTTACTTCGCCAAACCCACCGACGAAGGCAGTGACTTTTTTATCTAAAATTGCTTGATAGAAGGGGGTAAGTTTAATTTGACTCTCGGTGTATGGTAGTGCTCCTTCTGGAGTGACGATAGCATCTACACGTTGTTCGGCGAGAGTTAGGTATCCTTGAGTATAGTTTTCGAGTGCAATTTGACGACCCGATCGAGATCGTTCGATCTGATTCCCAATGTTACCTTGAATGATGCCGATTTTGAGTGCGGATTCGATCGGTTGAATTGTGGGTCGATTGGCTAGAGTATAGCCAATTAGATGTAAAATGACGATCGAACCGATCGCTGTGTTTAAGTAAGGCGATACTTGGCGGATTTGTTCTTTTGGTTTGGCATGACGATGACGGTTGAAAGCTAAACAAGCTTCGGCAATTAAACCATTGATAAAAACGATCGATCCGCTGACAGCATTCGGCCCAGATAATTGTCCAAGATGTAAAATGGGCAAGTTATTTGGACTTTGAGTGAGAGCCAAAGATGGCCACCACAAGTCGCTCTGACTATATAAAGTCTCTAATCCACACCAACAAGCCGTCGCCAAAACTATTCGCACCCAGGGATTGAGTTTAGTTTTGGATTCGATAAATTGCAGTCCGATCGACCATAATATTACTAGACTCGCGCCCCACAAACTGATGAATGTCAAGCAAAAAATCGCGATTGCCAAACTAGAGAGATAGGGAACACCCAGCCACGTCATCGGATGAACCCCAAAAATCCAAGCTAGTGCCATGCCATAACAACCAATTCCCCAACAGAGGGCATAGAATAATTTGTCAAACCTGCGACTGCGCGAGGGTTGAGGGATATCTCGACACAATAAGTACCACAATGGGGCAAGGGCAATCCAAGCCAAGTACCACATTTCCAATGGTGCAAAGGTAATGCCCATCAACACCCCACCCCCAAGTGCGAGGGCGATTTCACTCGTCTTGATACTAGCTTTAATTATGGCTCTACTGGAAAATAGTGACATGCGAGTTGGGAGTTGGGAGTTGGGAGCGAAAAGTGCAATCTTGGGGTTTCCCCAAGTGAAGCACCTTTTCAAGACAGTTGGGGTTAATTGCTAGCCTAAGTCATGCCGCTGAGATCTAATGAACCTTGGCGATTTAATTTCAGCAAATATTAGTGCGGGGGAGAATTGTCTCTCATAATCTCGATCGATAGCACCAAAAGGTTACAGTCGGCAATATTACGACCGTACAAGCTCTGGTATCTTGCCTCGTCATCGATAAAATCATATAATAATCTTTATATAAATAAACATAACTCAATCAAACCGATAATATTTTGATTAACCGTAGCTATACCAGTGAGACTAGCGGTGCATGGCAAGCGCAGCTCCAGGGAACTTGGGGCATGTTTGCCGCAGCAGCATTCTTGGTTTCTGTTCCCGTCTTTCTCGAAGCTCCCCTAGTGCGGCAAAATCCGGCGTTGAGCGTAGCGGCGACTACTTTTTGGGTTGGGTTGAGCTTTGTGTTAATGCAACGCGCTCAGACGCGAATTTGGGGCGATTTGCTGATCGGATTTAGTTGGAGCTGGTTGGCTGGGGCAATTTATTGGGGTTGGTTTAGATGGGATCCTACCATTCATTTACCGATCGAGGCAATTGGTTTGCCCTGTGCGATTTGGTGTCTGTGGAAGGGGATTGGCAAGATTGGTAATTTATTTTACCTCGGTTCGTTGCTGGGTACGGCAGTTACAGATTTATATTTCGATCGAGTCGGGTTGGTGGAGTACTGGAGGCAATTGATGCAGGTAGATCCTACTCTAGCTACGCCGATCTTACAGCAAGCGATCGCTCAAGTGCATACTCCTTGGGGCACAGCTTGGGCGATTGTGCTGGTGAATTTCCTCTTGGCGGTGGGTATAATATCATTAGGAACAAAGCAGTTGCATTGGTATGCTTTCAGTGGTGCTGTTTTGACCACTATCCTGGTGGATAGTTTGTTTTTGTGGGTTGCTAGTCTAGCCTAAGATACCTAGGTAGCAATTTAGCTGCGTCAAATACTAGTTCACCGTATTAATTTTACCCCACCGTGAACCAGGGAACCTCACCTTATCTACTCCTCAAAACTGATGATGGTCATCGTCAGCTATCATTAGCTGATGGCAACTGTTGGACGATCGGTCGAGGTGATGATAATCAATTTGTGGTCAAAGATCGCTGTATCTCCCGCAACCATGCGATGATTCAGCATACTGATGCTGGCGATCGATACTTGATCGATTTGGGTAGTAGTAATGGTACGTTTGTGAATGGGCGCAGAGTGAGTATCCCGGTGACTATTCACGATGGGGATACGATCGCTTTCGGTCAAACTGAGCTACAGTTTTATTGTCCCAAGCCGACTGAGGGTAGTTTGGGCACCGAGGCTGAAGGGACGATCGATGGTACGCTCACATCTATCCTGCATATCCGCAAACTGATGTCGGTGATGGTGATCGATATCCGAAATTTTACCGGATTGACTCGTCAAACTAATGAAAATCTTTTATCCGAAGTCATGGGTGCATGGTTTCGTAATGCTGGATCGATCATTCGCAAGCATGGGAGCTGGGTAGACAAATATATCGGCGATGCGGTGATGGCATTGTGGTTTCACAATTCGGAGACTGTCACCAAGCAAGAGATGATGAGTATTCTCCGCGCACTCGACGAGATCGATCGTATGACAAAACAATTGAGCAAACGACATCCACTTCCATTTGAACTGAAAATCGGTGCGGGCATCAATACTGGCTACGCGATGATCGGCAATGCAGGTAGTGGCGATCGACCAGATTATACCGCATTAGGCGATACAGTCAACGCCGCATTTCGATTAGAATCCATCACCAAACAAATTAATGCCGAAATCGCCATTGGTGCATCTACTTATCGGTACCTCGCTCCCCTCCTCGGCAAACATCGAGTATTTAAGCAGTGTTCCGTAGAGCTTAAAGGTTATGATACACCAGCGATCGTTCACGCTACCAATTTTGGGCCATTAAATGCCTTTCTACAGCTAGCCAGCACTTCCAGTACTCAAATCACCGAGCCTCAAGGAGACGAGGAGACGGGGGGAGGGGGAGACGGGGAGACGGGGAGATAAATTGCGGATGTTGTGCTGTGCGATCGATTGAATCAGCTATCTTTAAATAATTCTAATATTGTAGAGAGCGATCTTGGCATCTCTGGTCATGAAAATTAAATCTTCCGACATAGCTTGTGCTACCATAATTCGGTCGAAAGGATCGTTATGGTGCAAAGGTAATTGATATAGTTTTTGACTATGCTCAATCGTAATCGGTAACTCCAAAAAATTATTTACAGCCAAAGCTGCTGGTAGATCGTCAGGTGATTCCAGTTTCCCAATCATTTTTTTGACGGCAATTTCCCAAGCTGTTGCAGCACTGACAAATATTAAATTATCTGAGTCAGTAATGAGATCTATCTCTGCTTGAGACAGTCTTCGAGCATCACTGAGCCACCAAATTAGGACATGAGTATCAAGGAGTAGTTTCATCATCCATACCCAGAAAACCAGCTAAAATCTCTGGTGGTAGTGGTGCATCAAAGTCTTCAGCCATTTTAACTCTATCCTGCCAGTAACCAGGAATTCGAGGCTTCTTCTCTGCTTGATAAGGAACCAACCGTACCAGCGGTTTGCCAGCTTTGCTAATAATCACATCTTCTCCAGCCAGCGCAGATTCCAGAAGCTGAGAAAGAGTTGTTTTTGCTTGGTGAATGTTAACTATTTTCATTTTAAATATTTACTTAGCTAGACTTAGCCTAGTTTGAGCTTATCAAACCTTCAAGCCATTGTCAATCGGGAGCATCACCAATCGATCGAATCTAAATACGATCGTAATTTCAAAGCATTTACAGCATTTTCGGCGATCGCCATAGAGCAATTAATTCTCAATAGTTGCGCTCTACGTGCTAGTATGTACCCAGTCGTCGGCAAGACTGCCACGAAAGTCGATGGGGAAAGATTGGTGCAAAATCCAACGCTGTCCCGCAACTGTGATATCTTTTGAGCTGTTGGAATGCTCGACAGGTTTAGTCAGAACACCCATTGCTCTAGGTAAATCACATTCATCTGCGAGGTTCAAGATGAGAAAAAATCTTTATCGAAAAGTTGCTACATTGCTAGCAATGGTTGGATTGAGTGGCTATTTAGTAGTCGGCGCATCTACTCCAGCTTATGCGATGCACATCGCTGAGGGATATTTGCCGATCGAGTGGGCAGCGTTTTGGTGGATAATCTCCTTACCCTTCTTTGCATTCGGCTTGCGCTCTCTCAATCGGATTACCCAAGCACACCCCGAACTCAAAATCCTCCTAGCATTAGCTGGAGCCTTCACATTCGTCCTTTCCGCACTCAAGATCCCTTCAGTTAATGGTAGCAGCTCTCACCCCACTGGAACGGGTTTAGGGACAATTTTATTCGGCCCACTGGTGATGTCTGTCATCGGTGGATTGGTGTTGTTATTTCAAGCAATCTTGCTGGCGCATGGAGGATTGACAACATTGGGAGCGAATGCGTTTTCGATGGCGATCGTCGGGCCGATGGTGGCTTATGTTGTGTATAATGCGATCGCGAGTACTGGCTACAAGAAAACCGCAGTATTTCTGGCATCGATGCTCGAAGATTTGTGTACTTACCTAGTTACAGCGGTACAATTGGCTCTAGCTTTTCCCGCAGCTCAAGGTGGCTTTATGGCAGCTTTTATCAAATTTGTCGGTGTATTTGCAGTTACCCAAATCCCCTTGGCAATTAGTGAGGGTTTGCTAACCTTGTTGGTATGGAACTGGCTCCAAGATTATGGGCAAGAAGAATTAAAGACACTGAAACTATTCCAACAGGGGAATCTAAATGTCGAAATTAATGAATAATGTCGGTTTATTAGGCACTGCTGTTGTCTTATCTCTTGCACCAGTACTAATCTTTCAAGGTAAAGAATTCAAAGCCACAGATAGTCACAATATAACGGCGATCGAAGAAGTAAAACCTGGATACAAACCTTGGTTTGAACCTGTAATTAAGCCCTCTGGTGGTGAAATAGAAACATTCTTATTTTCCGCTCAAGCAGCGATCGGATCGGGAATTGTTTGTTATATTTTGGGCTTGTACAAAGGTCGAACCGAACGAAAACAATCGGATGAAATTGTAGAGTTAATCAAAAATCGCGATTAAGAATATACAAATCTATCCTGGTTTCAATTTTGAGTAGGGGCAATTCATGAATTGCCCTTACTCAAGATTGAAACGAGATTTATCAAATCCTTATCCCTTAGTGAATACTCAGATCGATACTCTCGCTTATAGCAATCGGCTCCGTCATTTACCGCCGAGTCAAAAGCTCTATTTTGCCCTAGTAGTTTTGCTGCTTGCGCTGATTGCTCACTACCCAATTCAGATCGTTATTTTTGTCTGGATGAGTGTCTGGATTTTAGTCTACGCAGGGATTCCTACCAAAATATATATCTCGATGACTTTGGGCATCATGACATTTCTGGTGACTAGTTTACCAACACTGGCGATCGAATATGTGGATATTATCACGCCAGATATTCAGATTGATGTTTGGTGGCAAATGAATGTCTGGAATGGAAATATCTATCTCAGTCATCAAGGTTCGATTCAAGCAATGAAAGTGATGCTCCGCTCATTGGCGAGTACTTCCGCGCTGTTTTTTATCGTGCTGACTATTCCCGTTATTGATTTAGCGATTGTTTGCCAAAAAATTGGCTTTCCACCCATCCTGATTGAGTTATTCCTATTAGCTTACCGATTTATTTTTTTGATAGCAGACACAGCTCAAAAAACTATTCTCGCTCAGACAGCGCGAGGTGGTTATCGCACGCGAAAATTGATGATGAATAGTTTGAGTCTGCTCATTCGTCAATTAATCGGGCGCACGGCTAGCCGTTATCAGCAATTAACTCTCGGAGTCAAGGCGCGAGGCTTTCAACAAGAGTTTCGATTTTGGCAACCCCAATCTTATCAGTACTCTAGACGTTATGCTAGAGAATCGATGATTGGATGTATCTTGTTGACGATGGGAGAAATTTTATACCGTAACTATGTCTGAGTACTTATTAGAATTTCAGGATATTTACTACAGTTATCCGATGGCAAAAGCTCCCACTCTCCAAGGCTTGAGCTTTCGTTTGCCCCGACACAAAAAGACAGCCCTCATCGGTCAAAATGGCTGTGGTAAGTCTACCATGTTTCTCATCGCTGATGGACTGTGTAAACCCGATCGAGGTACAGTCTTATTAGATAATGCCCCCTTGAAATACAATCGCTCTACCCTCAAAAGTTGGCGACAAAGAATCGGCTTGGTATTCCAAGATCCCGAACAACAACTCGTCGCACCCACCGTCGCCGCCGATATTTCTTATGGGTTGTGCAATCAAGGCTTAAATGACTCAGAAGTAGCCGCCAAAGTACTCAAGACTCTAACTGACTTTAACCTCGCTGACTTAGCCTTGTCGCCCCTCCAACACCTCAGTCTAGGGCAAAAAAAGCGCGTAAGTATCGCTGGCGTGATGGCTCTACAACCGGAGTTACTCCTACTAGACGAACCCACAGCTTATCTCGATCCGATTCAAACCCGCAACCTCTTGGCAGAGCTGGAATCTATTGCTAAACTAGGTACGACTCTATTAATTGCCACTCACGATCTGGATTTTGTGTATGAATGGGCGGATTGGGTATTGGTGATGGATGAAGGGCGACTGATTGCTGAAGGTGAAACGCTCGCTGTATTCGAGCAGTTGCAATCGATGCCCTATTTTAGATTGGGGATGCCCACATTGTGGCAGATCTGGTCGCGGTTAGCTGACAAAATGCCTGGATTACCAGCACCGAGATCGATCGACGAATTGAATGCTTATATAAAAAGGATGTATACTGTATAGCGATCGGGTTATTATCGCCAAAATCCAAAATCAAATGACCATTAATCGTCTTCTAGCAACAGCAACCTGTAGTGTAATTTTGTGCGTAGCTAGTCTCGTTCACATTTTGCCCAGTGATGCTAAAAAGCCTGTGAAATCCAATTCATACCCCACTAGCGGGAAAGTGTTGACGCTCACCAATGGGGATTTGATGTGCTATGTAGATGTTGTTGATGCTAGTGGCAAGAAGTACAATCTTGGGGCTGATTTTGAGATTTGCCAACAAAGTCAATTTTTGAATAAACGGGTACAGTTAACATACAAGCGGGGCAACGTAAGTGACTGTCAGAGTGCAGAACCCTGTGGTAAAACTAGAGTTGAAAATCTCATTGTCAAAATGAAATTAATTCGCAAGTAGTCACGATCGACAACCATTATACCCGCTCGATTCTAGCTTCGATTTTCGCTTTGGTCAGCAGTCTGAGTTGACTGGATTGCCACTGTACCGATCGATGCTAAACCCAATATTACCATTATAGCTAACACTCTGCTACCAAGTCGTCGGTCGGTTTCTTCAGATAAGTTCTGTATTTTCGTTACTGTTGAAATCTCCTCAACCCGATCGGCTAAAGCATCTAGATCTTCCAACACCGCTGCTGTAGACTGATACCTGTCGGCGACATCAAACCGGATCATTCGATCGAGAATTATTGCCAATCTATCGCCAACCCTTGCCAAATTTCGCCATACTAATCTTTGACGATCGTTTCTAGTCAGATGCAGTGGATATTGCCCAGTGATAAACTGAATTGCCGTCATCCCTAAGCCGTAAATATCTGTCGCAAAAGTAGCTGTACCATCAATTTGTTCCGGTGCTTGATACCCAGGAGTACCCACAACTGTATCGATATTTGCAGACTCATTAGCTACATCAAAAACCGCCCCAAAGTCAATCAGACAAAGTTTACCGCATTCCCATCGTCGGATGATATTAGCAGGTTTAATATCTCGATGAATTACCCCTTCTTGGTGAATATAACCCACTACCTGGAGCATTTGTCGCAAGAAATCAATTACCTTATCTTCACTCCAATGATGACCGATCGTAAACTCGGTTGTCAAATCATCTCCAGGCACAAAATCCTGCACCAGAAAACGATCGCCCTCATGCTCGAAACATTCTACCCGCTTGGGAATTTGATGATGCTGAAATCGATCGAGAATTGCCGCCTCCAGTCGAAATAACTGCAACATCCGAGGATGCTCTACTTTCGGGCGAAGTTGCTTGACAACACAATGAGGTTCGCCCGAAAGCGTCAGATTTTTGGCGAGGTAAGTGTAAGCAAATCCACCTTTGCCAAGCTTCTTGACGATTTGATAACGACCATCCACGATAATATTCATGGGCGGGGGTGAGCACGATTTGCGATAAACTAATAGTATCGTCAGCCAAATCGTCATAGTAAATTGTATACTAAGATACAGTTTGCCCTCAATCGATATTATTCAGCAATTTGTACTAACTAACTGAGCGCAATTAAGTATATGGTGTGCCAGATTGAGCCGAACTTAAAATATAGATCGAACAAAATGTAGCTATGGATCGAATTGTTGCCGCTTTTTATAAATTTGTTACATTAGACACTCGCGAGCATCGCCGTCAAACTCTGCTAAATATCTGTCAGCAGCAAAACATCAAGGGGACAATTCTGCTTGCTCCCGAAGGAATGAATGGGACGATTTCTGGGAGTCGATCGAGCATCGATAATATATTAGCCTACCTTCGATCGGATCCTTGCTTTCACGATCTAGAACACAAAGAATCGATCGCGACAAAAGCACCATTCGATCGCTTAAAAGTCAAGCTCAAACGCGAAATCGTCACATTCGGCATCCCGACAGTAGATCCCATTCATCGCGTCGGCACCTACGTCAAACCCCAAGATTGGAACCAACTCATCGCCAATCCCGATGTCGTCGTCGTCGATACCCGCAACAATTATGAAGTAGAAATCGGTACATTTCAAGGCGCGATCGATCCTCACACCGACTCCTTCACCGAATTTCCTGAATATGTCGCCACCCATCTAAATCCCCAGCAACACAAGCAAGTCGCCCTTTTCTGCACTGGAGGCATCCGGTGCGAGAAAGCCACCTCCTACCTCCTTGCACAAGGCTTTGAGGAGGTATATCACCTTCAAGGTGGAATCCTCAAATACCTCGAAGAAATCCCCGCCGCCGAAAGTCTCTGGGAAGGTGAGTGCTTTGTATTCGACGATCGAGTAGCTGTCACACATGGCTTAGAACCTGGTACCCATCATCTCTGCTGGGGTTGTGGCAATCCCATTACCCAAATCGATCTTACCGCACCACACTACGAACCAGGCATCTGTTGTCCCCGCTGCTATCCTACGCTTACCCCTACCCAACGCGCCAGTCGTACAGAAAGATGGCGACAACGTAAGCCAGATAAAATCCAGTCAAGTAATTAATGACACAATCTAGTAACGATCGTTTAATTCAAAACTCATCCAATTAGGGCGAATATCCCTACATCGGATCGTCCAAAAATAGCATGAAAGTCTACATTCTTCAAAATAAAGATCGAGAGTTTGCCAGTATCAATTTTGCAGTTGCTGATGATGGCTTTCGGAAAATGGGGTGGGAGATTTGTCCCTTTAGTCGAATAGATGATGCGTATTTACCAAATCTGACATCAGAAGATGTAGTCGTAGGATTTATTGAAGATGTGAATGCTGCTTTAGATAAGTTTGGATATTATCTAAATTTACCCAACTAAGATCGATCGAGATACTATCCATGTTAGCAAGCATAGCTTAAATGCAAGTACTCGATCGCGATCGGATTGAAAGATCGGATAGAGATATACCTTTGCTATACAATGCGGATCTACTTGTCCATATTTTTCCTATTGACGGGTCAGAAATATGCGGGTAATATGTAATCAGTGTCGTATTCTATTTAATCCATGTCTTACAAGTCTTATATTTCAGCAGCTACTGCTTCTCTGATGACAGCAGTGCTGGTAGCAATCTCCGCTACTGGTGCGATGGCTGGTGAAGAAAATAAAAGCTATGTTGGGCCTACTATTGGTCTTGGTGGTGGTACTGTTTTTGGCGTAGTGTCCAAGTTCCCCATCTCTGAAAACATTTCTGCTAGACCATTTGTTCAATTTGGGAGTCAATCCTTTACTGGCGGAACTGCTACTTTGGCTCTGTATGGTGCGAGTGCTACTTATGACTTTAAGATTCCTAAATCTGGATTTACGCCTTATGCAGGAATTGGTATTCTAGCGGCGACTGTTTCAGTTACTGGTAGTGGTTTCAGTGGTGCTGCGTCGGGAACTGGAGTCTATTTTGACCTTGGTACTGATTATGCTATTAGTGACAGCATTGTACTCAATGCGAGCTATAGATCTAATGTTGGTGGATATTTTAGTGTTGGTGCTGGATATCAATTCTAGTCTAGCTGAGTAGCGTTGGTCCCCTACGGAAAAGACCTGTAGGGGTAATACTTGCTGAAAAAATAAGCTAAACTAAAATTCAATTAATTATCGACCTGAAATGGAGAGCCAAAATAGTTTACGGCTCAGTTTGTGGTGAAGGGGAAGGAGCTTTTTTTGGTCTAATTGGTAATAGTTTGCTGTTGGGTAAAGGCTGGTTTAATATAGGCGTTGATGGCAACATGGGAGACTGACCACCAGCGATCGACTTGAGTGGTACGATCGGTAAAAGTGCATCTCGATCTAATAATGGAAACTGGGAATTAGGTCGATTTTCAGGTGAAAATGCGGATGTATCATTTGGTGCTATCTGGCGGAATGAGTATCGAGTGGGGTTGGATAATTGAACCGGATTACTGAGCGATTTACCTAAAGGTTCGATAGTTTGGGCTAGTTTGACTTGTTGCTCTAATTGTTCGGTAGAGGAGACTAATTTACCCAAGCCATTGACTAGATTCTTGAAATTTGCACGAAATTCTGGGCTACCTGTGATTTCGTCGATATCTGCGGTGATTTTTTGGGTATTCTGAAAGGTGATTCGCGCTGAGTCTAATGTTTGTTGAAGGATGAGTAGTGTTTTGGGATCGTTGAGACTAGCGGAAACACTTTTGAGATTAATTGCTGTCTGATTGGCATTACTTAATAAGTCTTGTAAATCTTTGACTAATTTATCCGAGTTTACCTTGGCAACGGTAGAATTTAATTTATTCAGCGTCGGGGTGAGCGAGTTGGTTGTTCTGCGTAAATCGACAGTCAATAGATCGAAGTTTTTTAAAGAGCTAGTAAAAGTCTTTCTATTTTCGGCAACCAAACTATTCACAGAAATAGCCAATTTCTTGTATTCAACCGCAGTGAGATTAAATTCATCGGTAGTGCGATTGAGCTTATCGGCTGTCGTCCCAAATTTATCTGCTGTTGCCCCGATTTTAGTACTCGTGCGATCGAGTGATGCGGTGATAGTATTGGCATTCACGGTCAAATTATTTAGCCCCTTCTCAACACTCTTTGGTAGACTAGAAAATTCACCACTAAGTCGATCGAGACTTTTGCTTAGTCGCGAAAAATCTTCTGCCGCCGTACCTGCTTTGACGAGGGTATTATTCAGATTTTTAACAAGCTCAGGATTGGTATATAGGTCGATTAATTTAGTCGCTTTATCTAGCAACTGATTGAAATTCGCGCCTATTTCTCCATTTACTTTGCTATTATTGCAGAGAATGAGATTGCGATCGCAATTAGTATCTAGTGCCTTGGCAATTTTACGCGGATCGATCGTCATGGCACTGCGCGGGGTAATTTCCACCACAGGCTCCCCAATCAATCCCGTCTGACTGACGGCTATAATGACATCCTTGGGGATGGTTAGAGTGGGATCGTCCATTTGCATCATCACATCCACTCCATTCACCCCAGGCTCGATTTTGGTAATCTTACCTACCCGAATCCCGCGAAACCTCACTACTCCCCCAGGTTGAATCCCTGGTGCTTGGGGAAATTGAGCAATAATGCTGTAGCTTTGATTCCCTGGAGTCAATCCTTTTAACCACAAGAAAATCCCACCGAATACCCCCAATCCAGCCAGTAACATCAATCCAACCGAACCTTCTCGTACTGCGCGTGACTGCATCTTGCCTCATTCCTTTTGAATAAATGTACCCACCAACATATATATAACTACCCACCTCCATTTTAGCTCTTTGCGATCCGTTGGCGTAGCCTCTCCCCGCGAGAGAATCGTATCCCCAATCTATAGGTGGTTCGTTGGTGTAGCCTTAATTTTAATCGTCACCGACTGAAATTGACGATTGCTATATATGATACCCAATAAGTGGCAGAACATAATCAATCGCCTACAGTATGCTATGAGAAGGTCTCCAATACGCTACGCGAACGTCAGATCTTACAATACAGCAGATCGAATTCGATCGATCTATCTACTATAAGTATTTTCTAACTCACGCAGAATACGATAAGGACTCTTGGAAAAATGACGATTACTTTTGATAGAGCAGTCTATGTGAATTTATTAGCAGATTTCGTTTCTGAAGTTATTACATCTGAAGCGGAGTACGAGCGAGCCTTAGCAATTTCTGAACCCTTAGTAGCTAATCGCAATCTAAGTAATGAAGAGTCAAAATTCCTATCATTAATCGTGACATTAATCGAAGACTATGAAGGCAAGCATTATCCAATGGGTGATGTCAGTCCTCATGCGGCTTTATTACATCTAATGGAATATAGCGGTACTAGTCAATCTGATTTAGTTGGATCGATCGGTTCTACTGAGATTGTATCTGAAATTATTAGTGGTAAACGATCGATCGATCCTATCCAAGCTAAGGCTCTTGGTGAGTATTTTCAGGTTTCTGCTAGTTTATTTACCTAATTAGGCTCCTCAAACAGAGATGGAAGATTACGACGACCACTTACAACCCGCAGGATTTCAATTCCATCATCAAGAATCCGGTAGAAAATAATATAACCTTCGATCGATAATCCTCGAAGATCTGCTCGAATTGTTGCGTAACTTTTACCACTGCTGGGAAAAGAAACTAGTTGTTGACACTTACTGTTAAATTCTCTAAAAAATCGTTCGCCTACTTCCATGTTTGTTTCGGCAAAGTAGTCAGAAATTTCAGTAAGATCTCGACTGGCGAGAACGTTGATAACATAGCGACTCATGCTTATACCCGATCTCGTTTAAACCGCTCTAAAATCTGATTTACGAATGTCTCTCCATCGATCGGTGGTGTTTGCTCTGACGCTGAAATGGCGGCATCAATTTTCTCTCGAACATTTTCAACCCATAGGTTATCCGCTTGTTGTTCTTCTTGTAATTGAGCTATAAGCTGAGTTGCGATCGCGTCTTGTCGATCGAGTGGTAGTTGTTCGATTTGGGCGATAACCTGTTGCAACAATTCTGTCATAGTTCACACCGCAATTATATCCATATTCTTGATTTTACCTGACAATCGAGTAAAGTATCGTTTATCATAACCCACATTCCGCACTTCGGATAATTCAGCGGTTAAAACCGCTGCTAGTGATACGAAGTCCGCCTTCGCGGACTGAGATTTACAACCCGCGTAGGCGGGTTTTGCAACACTAGCGGCGGTTTTAACCGCTGGTAATTTTG
>JANOPX010000209.1:0-2861 GCA_031422115.1 Chamaesiphon sp. VAR_4_metabat_408
TTGGCTAAAAATGCCCAACGCGCCAATTTTGTACATTAAGCCAATAAGTCATAAAATTACTTTGCAGCACAAAGCTAGTCGATCGCCTCAACGACATTTATTCTTTCTAGACTTTTAGGGAGTGCAGAAAGTCTACTTTCCGCACTGGGTAAAGACTTCATTAGACATTCTAAATCTCGCTTCATTTTATAGTGCTATAACTGTTGCCAGATTCAAAGTGCATAAATTACAGATATGAGGTATGATTTCGCACGATTAGTATCTATCGAACCTAATAGCTAAAACCCTTGACTAGCAAAGGTTTGAAATGTACTTATACAAATTTGGCGCGTTGGGCTATTTTAGCCTACTCGCACTACTCCCGTGATTTTAGCGATGTTTTCGCTGGTCTGTCTCATCGCTCATCGTCTTCATGTTGCTACTCCTCTTGCCCCTCATTCTACCGCTTGGTATTCAAAATCTGAATTGACTTTTGCGGATCTACTTGATGCTGTTCGCCTCTGTCTGTGACGTTCTCGGATTTTTTCCCGACCTACTTTTTCCTCGGCTCTGGCTTTATTTTCTGATGATGACCGCGAGTAGTTGATTCAACTGCTCGCTGCCCCCTTCTGAAATGTCCAAAGTCGAGTCCAAGAAGTCGGGGATATGTTTCGAGTGCTTCAAAGGTTCGCAAATCCCAGGATTTAGTCATTTGCAGTATATCCTCAATCGATCGATGAGATGTTAACCTCATAAGGTTGAGATTATAATAGGTGAAAATGGAATCTAAATTTGTCATTAATTTGCGCCCTGCTACCATCGCCGATCTAGATCTTTTATGCCATTGGGATGAACAAGCTCATGTATTAGCAGCCGATCCTAATGATGATTGGGGGTGGGATGTAGAACTCGCTCGATCTCCAGTTTGGCGCGAACAATTAATCGCCGAGATTGAAGATAGATCGATTCTCCCAGGGAGACGCTCCGCGATCGGATTTATCCAAATTATCGATCCAGCCTTAGAGGATAGTCACTATTGGGGTGATGTAGCGGCAAATCTTCGCGCCATCGATATCTGGATTGGGGAAGAATCAAATCTGGGTAAGGGTTATGGTACGCAGATGATGAAGTTGGCTCTGGTGAAATGTTTTGCAGATCCAGTTGTGACTGCTGTACTAATCGATCCTTTGGCTAGCAATACTCGATCGCATCGTTTCTATGAGAGACTGGGCTTTAAGTGGATCGAACAGCGTTACTTTGGGGATGATGATTGTTTTATTTATCAACTCGAACGAGCCGATTGGCACCATAATTTATCTGAGTGAATTTATCGATGCAAAAGTATTTTACTATAATTGGCATCTTTTGGAAAACGGCGATCGCTGCCGAGCTAGAGTATCGGCTCAATTTTGTCTTTGCTGCTTTGAGTAGTTTAGGCGGCTTGGCTGGTAGTTTATTTAGCCTGTATTTATTTTATAGTAAGGGTTATCAGTTTCAGGGGTGGCGGTGGGAAGAAGCGTTAATCGTGGTGGGAATATTTACTTTTTTGGAGGGGTTCTCGAATGCTTTCCTGGCGACAAATCTCAATCGGATTGTCAAGCACGTACAGGATGGTACTTTGGATTTTGTATTGCTCAAGCCGATTAATTCTCAATTTTGGCTTTCCTTCAATAGTTTTTCCCTGTGGGGGGTGCCGGATTTGGTGTTTGGTTTGGCGATCGTCTTCTATGCTGGTAATCTTTTAGGGGTGGGGATTGGGGCTTATTTGCTCAGTGCGATCCCGATGTTGTTTGGGGTGACGATTCTGTATAGTCTGTGGTTCATTCTCGGCTCGACGAGTATTTGGTTTACCAAGATTTATAATATTACCGAAGTATTGCGAGGTTTGATTGCTGCTGGACGCTTCCCCATTGGGGCTTATCCTGCCGCCTACCGCTTCTTTTTTACGTTTGTGGTTCCAGTGGCGTTTTTGACGACTGTGCCTGCTGAGGCTCTGTTAGGGCGGGGAGATCCGGCTTGGATTGCTGGTGGGGGATGTCTGGCTGTGCTACTGTTGATTTTGTCCGATCGAGTCTGGCGATTTGCGCTGAGATTTTATACGAGTGCTTCTAGTTAGGGATGAGGATTTAATAATATACGTAGGTTGGGTTGAAGCCCGCGTAACCGAGAGCCTTTTTGCTGTTGGCGTTAGCCTGCCGTAGGCACGGCAAACGCTACGCGAACGCCCCGAAATAACCCAACATTCCCAGGGCGTTGGGTTTTCTCCAAAGGAGACGCTTCTGCGCAGGCAGAGGCTACGCCAACGCGTTAGCGTAGCTTGCGCTTTGCGCTTACGAGGCTCAACCCAACCTACAGATACTCCCAACTCCCGTGTTAAAAGAGGAATGCTAGAGATTATGATGAGAGATAATTAATTATGGCTGCGGAATTTCAGCTTTACTTGGATGCACGTACTTTCGATTCCCACTTGGATTATTCATATTTCTAGCGTCATTGAGTGGATGACGGCGATTTGGTTGATTTGGCTGTACGCGGGGGTGAGTGGTAATCTAGCTTGGCGGAGTCTATCGTTTGGGATGTTACCCGCTTTGGTAAGTGCGATGTGTGCTTGTACTTGGCACTTTTTTGACAACACGCTGGATTTGGAGTGGTTGGTGACTTTACAGGCGGCGATGACGGTGGTGGGTAATACGACGATGTGTCTTGCTGGGTGGCATATTAGTAAGCAGTTCAAAATCGGCAGTGATAAGGTTACTGAATAAAGGTATGTTCGCTCCTTACCCCACTAATGATGGTTCTTATACGTTTTTTTCGGAAGAGTTTGGACAAACTTTTCACAGTAAATATGGGGCGAGGGAGGAGGCTATTCACAAGTTTGCGAT
>JANOPX010000210.1:0-2971 GCA_031422115.1 Chamaesiphon sp. VAR_4_metabat_408
TATGCGCTTCGCAATCCGTGAAGGTGGCCGCACCATCGGAGCTGGTGTTGTATCCAAAATCATCAAATAGGTTAATTACCTAATTTAAAGATAGAGATGTACTCAGGTGCATCTCTATCTTTGTGTCTGATGAATTAATCAGTCATTAATTACCCTCGTACCTTGACAACCTAAACCTAAACTTTAAAATCATGGCTACTGTAACTCAGCAAAAGATTCGGATTCGGTTGAAGGCATTCGATCGCCGCTTACTCGACACCTCCTGCGATAAAATTATCGAGACAGCCAATAGAACTGGAGCAACCGCAGTCGGCCCCATCCCGTTACCAACTCGCCGCCGCATCTATTGCGTCTTGCGTTCTCCTCACGTTGATAAAGATTCCCGCGAGCACTTTGAAACCCGCACCCATCGCCGGATTATCGACATCAAAGATCCTTCAGCTAAAACAATCGATGCGCTAATGAAACTAGATCTACCAGCAGGTGTAGATATCGAAGTGAAACTCTAAACATTGAGTTAGTAAGTTATTTTTAAAAAGTCCTCACATGGGGGCTTTTTTGTAAGTATGGCAATGAGAGAAACTTTAAGACAGAAAATTATTGAGGTTTGTAATCGTAAGATAGAACAGAAAGGTACGAACGTCAGATTATCTTTCTATGCTTTCTTCGCGAATAAGAATGACGACTCAGAGTTATTGATGGAGGCGGCTGAATGGTGGATTAGGACTCATCAACTAGATCATTTCGAGAAGGCAACGAAAATTAAACGCATGGTTGAGGCAATGGATTAGCTAATTTGAAACCCCTCTAGCAGAGTGAGATCTTCCCACGTTAAACCTATTGTGGCTGAATTAGAATCTAGCGTATCTAGGATAACTGCCCGAACCCGCCTAATGATAATTGCTACTCGCCCCGACTTGAGATCGCGATCGCACAAATATCGTGCTAATTTATCCAAAAAATCGGGGTCGGTAGTAGCCGCGTCATTTAGCAATTCCCTAATTTCCCACGTTTTATCGTGCAGCAATTTCTCACCCAGTGGCATATCCGCACATTTCTGCCACGAATGTCGATCGATCGCTTTAGCTCGATCCGTTAATTGATCGAAATCTTCTGCCGCTGCTCCCAATGATTGGTTAACATCGCGACGATAAGTGCGATTTACCCAGCTTTTGCGCCATCGAATTGAGGTGCGCGATGATTTGTTATTCTCCCCATAAGTATATTGACAATCTTTGAGTAAAGACAGCCGTTTTTTCGCCTGTGGTGTTTTCGGTATTTTCATCTGAGTTATTCAGTCTTCACGATCGTGCCTTGATGATAAACAATTTTCCAATCAGTGTCACATCGCCGCCAAATAGTTGACCGCCGTGTCACCCGCTCTCCCTGAATCAAAGTATAGGTAACTAGATAATTATCAGGCGCGATTTCTAAGCAATGAAAATCTCGTGTTTCCCAAATATCTTCAAATGGCTCAGAGTGACGTAGTTCCAGCGTATCCATGACATATTTGCGACTATACCATATCATTTCGGCAGTTCGATTATCTGGATATCGTTACATGTAGATGAATTATGATAAAAGATAAGTTGCGTTGCTAGGGATCGATCGTATGGTTAATACTCAAATCCGTTCACTCACCAGTGCTGACTATTATCAAATGATGGAAAGTGGCATCATCCGCGAAGGCGAGAAAGTAGAGTTAATTTTAGGACAGATTTTTACGATGGCGGTAAAAGGTACTCGACACACACTTTCTACCCGTAAACTATTCAAACAGCTCTTAGCCTTAATTGGCGATCAAGCAGATGTTCAGAGTCAAGATCCGATTAGTTTGCCCAATCATAGCGAACCAGAACCAGATATTGTGATTGCTAGATTGCGATCGGATGATTATATCGACAGTCATCCAGCACCAGCCGATACTATTTTAGTGATTGAAGTCGCTGATTCGAGTATTAAATTTGACCGAGACACGAAAGCCCCACTTTATGCAGCCGCCGGAATTAGTGAATATTGGATCGTTAATCTGATTGATAATCGTCTAGAAATATATCGTCAACCGGAAGGCTCTATCTACGCGAAGATCGAGATTATTACACCGCCGCGATCGATTAACTTGCCTCAATTTCCAGAGATAGTCGTCCATATTAGTGATTTTTTCCCAGCTCAAAAAGCTTGAACTAAGCAAGGAAAATTAATTGACGATCGATATGATCGATTATTACTTATGCCCTGTAACTATGAGATTGGTGCATTATCCTATGAGACAAAGCATCCTACAAGGAAGCGCACTAGTCGCAATTATGTGTTAGATACCTATCACTTATGAGATTAGATCCGTTAACCTATATAGATAGATCCTAAGCTTTTCCTAAACTCGGCAAATGGCACCATCTTCTTCGATCGCTGTGAGAGAACTTCCCCTATTTCCGCTCCCTGAACTGGTGCTGTTTCCGGGTCGTCCGTTACCGCTACATATTTTTGAATTTCGCTACCGGATTATGATGAATACGGTGATGAATAGCGATCGAAGATTTGGGGTGCTGATGTGGGATCCCGTCAAAGGACAACCAGCAGATATCGGTTGTTGTGCGGAGATCGTCCATTTTGAGAAATTGCCAGACGATCGGATGAAAGTTTTGACGATGGGACAGCAGCGGTTTAGAGTGCTGGAATACGTGCGCGAGAAGCCCTATCGAGTGGGGTTGGTGGAGTGGATCGAGGATCGACCTACCGAAACAGATTTACGCCCCTTGGCGACCGATGTCGAGCGGTTACTGCGGGATGTTGTCCATCTTTCAGGGAAGCTAACGGAACAACCGATCGAGTTGCCTGATAATTTACCAGATTTACCGATCGAGCTTTCCTATTGGGTTGCTAGTCATCTGTATGGGGTAGCGGCAGAGCAGCAGGCTTTACTGGAGATGCAAGACACGACTAGTCGGTTGGACAGAGAGGTGGAGATTTT
>JANOPX010000211.1:0-29576 GCA_031422115.1 Chamaesiphon sp. VAR_4_metabat_408
GAAGTGCCCAAAACATTCCACCCACTGCGGGACTACAATTTTTCGGCCAAGTTAAGATTGATGGTGAGAGTCAAGTGATGACTGTGGCACATTACAATTTAGATGGTAAAAAAGTTTACAGCATCGACTTATCTCCAGAAACATAGCTCAGTTAATAGTCAGGAAAGCAGATAATAAATTTTGAAGTATGAGCTAGATATTAATTTCCATTACGATGCTTTACGTCGGGCATATCGGCGGAAAGACTAGATTGTGGAAACAGTAAGGTCTCTAGATAATGAAGTCTTATTCCATAGAGTTTTTTAATTTCTTTAATCTGTCCAAGAATATGCTCTTTGTCTATAGGCTTGTCATGTTTGATGCCCACAATCATGACGTTTTTACTCGTATGCTCAGGAGATATAAATTCAAAGACATTGGTACTATATCCAAATGCTTCGAGCAGAAGTGCTCTGATGCCATCAGTCACTATTTCTGATTGCCTTTCCATCAAAATTCCAAACTTCAATAAATCTTTCAAAACTATGCCAGGATTAATCTGCCGCCTAATCTGTTTGTGGCAACAAGGTGCTAAGACTATCAAAGAAGACTGAGCCACTATTCCCTTATAAATAGCATCATCTGTAGCAGTATCACAGGCATGTAATGCAACGGTGATATCTACCTCGCTCGATCTGTAGCTTTTGATATTTCCTTGTTCAAAACGTAAGTTTTCAAAATCAACTAACTTGGAGAGAGAGTTGCAAAAACTCACCAATTCTAATCTACTTTCTACACCAACAATCGATGTTTTTTTACTCTGTAAATTATTCAAGAAATCGTACAGTGCAAAAGTTAAATATCCTTTGCCCGATCCCATATCAACAACTGAAATACGATCTCTTGAAATCAAATTCGACGATTCAAGTAATCCATGTATAATTTCAATGAACTTGTTTATTTGTCTAAACTTCGACTCCATACCTTTTACGATCCTTCCTTCCTTAGTTGTAATGCCGAGTTCAGTCAGGTAAGGATTATTTTCAGATTCAATGTGTCGGAATTTTCTCCGATCGTGCTCTTGTGGAGATACACTCAAAAGATCGGTTGAAGTAGGCTTAGAAACGGAAATTTTTGGATTTCGGTTTTTATCATATTCAAGTTGAATATTTTGTCTTGTCGTAAATAGGACACTACTCATGAAATCATTCCCAATTAGAGAACCGATCGTATCAACGCCTTCGTCAATTGAATAGTTTTTTACTATTTCGTTAGTTTTATAGCTATAAGTCAGAGAGAGCTTTACGCCTGATTTAATTTTTACGATCTTAATGAAAATCTTCCTTAGTCCATTTTCTTGTCCTTTGTAATTTCCCAAAGTTAGTTTGACAAATTCTTCGTTCTCAATGCTAGAGGCTAACATTAGCTCAAATTGTTTCTTCGCATTAGCTTCCATTGAGCTACTCCATCAAGATATTCCGAACATCATTTTACATTAACATGATATCCAGAAAGTTTCTGGATATCACCCCAAATCGGGATGTTATCTGGAACTAAAATTATCACCACAGAAACACCACAAAAAAGCTCAAGGAGTGCGCGTAGGTGGTAAAGCTAGAATAATAGAGGCTAAAATAGCCGATGACCACGATTCCGAGTAGCAATTAATTTCAACATCCACTACGCTAGCAACCAGATTAGAAAGCATCCCAACCTATGCTAGTCTATGGGTGGCTGTCGAATTTACCCTTCACCATCTATGTCATTACCAAACACTGCTGAAATCAAACTGCTAATCCTCGACATTGATGGTACCCTCGCGGGAGACTCCAATGGGGTAACTGAGCGAGTCAAACAGGCAATTCAAGCAGCCCAAGCTCAAGGGGTGCGCGTAGGTATTGCAACTGGTAGAATGTACAAATCAGCATTGCGATTCCATCACGAAATCGGTGCCGATTTTCCCCTCCTAGCTTATCAAGGTGCTTGGATTCAAGATCCAGCTACAGATAAAATTCACCGTCATCTCCCAGTATCTGTCGAAATTGCCCGCGAATTACTCGACTACCTAGAGCAACCACATCTAATTGACAAATTATCTATCCACGTCTATCGTGACGATAATCTCTACGTTCGCGATCTGAATCCCGATACTGAATTATACGTCGGGCGGAGCGGCATTCCCGCCTATCCTGTGGGAGATCTTCGCACCGCCTTAACCGATCGACCTACCAAAGTTCTCGCCATGTGCGAAGATGTAGACTTGATTAATAGCTTGCTCCTCGATCTCCGTCAACGCTATCATCAAGACGATGTACATCTCACCACCTCCGCACCGATATTTCTCGAAGCTACTAGTGCTGGTGTAAATAAAGGCAGTGCGATCGATTATATCGCCAAAGAGCTACTCGGCATCACCGCCGCAAATGTCCTGGCGATCGGTGATAATTACAATGATGTCGAAATGCTCGCCTATGCCGGAATCGGTGTCGCGATGGGCAATGCGCCGACTGAGGTACAGTCTTTCGCCGACTGGGTAGCTCCAAGTGTCGCAAATGATGGCGTTGCTGCGGCGATCGAAAAATTCATTCTCAACACTTAGTATATTACCGAACATCTGCCCAAGAGCTATATTGACAGGCATACTACTCTATCAGAGATTGCGCTCGGCTCCCTCTTTTCGTTATGGCATTGTCGGGGTGGAAGTTGATGAGTTTAGAACCTACAGCGAATCGATCGACGATGGGATGCTAGCTAGTCTAGCTGGAATTGTGGTCGATTACCTACGGTAGACTACGCCAACGGGATATTTGGCAATTGTTAGGTTCTCCGTCAACACTCCGCAGTTTCTCTACAGGCTATTTCTGGAAAGCTTATGAAGGCGAAGTTTACAAGCCGTTGGTTACATCATTTGCTCTGAAAAATAAAATGTCAGAATTACTGATGGCGGCTTGATTTTCTCAAAGGTAGCGCGATCGATTATTTCGGCAGGGTGACAAGTATCGCTCAAATATTTGCTTGAAAATGTTTAACCCTATTCTCCTTACCCAAATTGATGCACTCAAAGCTAGATTAGATCGCCTTCATCCCCTTGCGCCTGACTTGGTAGATAATCTGCGAGAAGTTTATAATATCCGATTAACCTATCACTCCAATGCGATCGAAGGTAATACTCTCACCCAATCAGAAACCCAAATCGTCATCGAAAAGGGAATAACTATCGGTGGTAAACCCCTCAAAGATCACCTCGAAGCAATCAACCATGTCGAAGCAATTGACTTCATTCGAGATCTAGCGATGGATGAAAGAAAAATCTCTGAATGGGATATCCGCCAGATTCATGGATTGGTGTGCAAAGGAGAGCGCGGCGCAGGTGCTTATCGAAGTGTAAATGTGATGGCTGCGGGTAGCAATTACCGCTACCCTGATGCAATTATGGTGCCAGAATTGATGCAGGAATTTGGTGAGTGGCTTCAATCTGCGCCAGCTTTACATCCAGTTGAAATAGCTACAGAAACTCATTATCGACTAGTCACAATTCATCCCTTCCAAGATGGTAATGGACGTACTGCTAGATTATTGATGAATCTCAGTTTACTCAGATCTGGGTATCCGATTGCGGTGATTAAAACTGAAGAACGCTCTGTGTATATCGATGCTATTGTTGCTTGGCAATCTGGCGGCGATAATTACGCGCTCAATGAGACAATTGCCAAGTGTGTTGAGTCTTCACTTGTGGAAATCTTGAGTTTGGCTGGTGAAGATCTATAATGGAGTTCTCAGAATTACGCTACATCCAAAGGCTTCTCCGAGAAGCCTTTGGATGTGGGTTCTAGCTAGCCTGGAGTAGTGTTTTCATTACGAAAGAATGATTGAATAAACGATCGCCTAAATTCCAGTGATTTTACGTGTTGAAGTGGAAATTGCCGATAACCATAAATGGTCTGGGGTTACTCTGGCACCAATCCGCATCGAACTAAGTTGTTGGTTGATTTTCTGTAAGGTATTAGAGACTCGATCGTGTTTACTCAAAATGTTGAAAATCAGTCCGACTCGCTGTCTGGTTAAACCTTTAGAGTCGAGGTTTTCTTGGAGTTTATCGCGACCGTATTTTACAAATAGTTCTTCAATAGTCATGCCATTAAAACTAGAGAGCATTCGATCGATCGATGTGACTACTTCTTGTTTGAGATAGGGGAGAATGAAGTCACTAGCGAGTTGTCCATACAGATCGTTACTAGTGGCAAAATCAAACTGGGAATGGGTGACGGTCAATCTACCTGCGATAATGTCAGCGGTTAATTGTTCGCTGAAGGTGCCTGTGAGGGGCATCCAAGGGGTGTAAGTGTCGCCGATGAGGGGAACGTTAGCCAATAGTTTTCTGGCTTGAATGCGGACGTTTCCAGTGAGGGTGAATCCGCCATCGCGAAAGGTGAAAATGGGGGTGTCGAGTTCGATTTTTTCGGTGTCGGTATCGCGGATCAGTCCTTGATATCGATCGAGTTCTCGGTTGATGGGTGCGGTGAGATATTCAGCCGGAATGCCGAGTTCGGGGTGTCCGTTACTGGCGATTTGAAAGTTTTGCCAATTAAGTTCTGGTATTTTCATCGATTTTTAGATCCCATACTCTTGATATATTCCAGCTCGTAAACTGTTGATTAGATCGATCGCTGAATCGAGATTGATAAATATTTAACAAATATCGGTTATCTTTGTTCATAGGACGATCGCTTCAATGGTTACAGTCGATCGGTAAAAAGAGATATTAAATTAGTACCGAGGTTGACAATCTTCAAAACTCAAAGCCTCTCGATCTAGGAAACCTGAGATTGCCATTTCCAAAACTGCTTCGACTGGATAATCAATTTCTTGAGCGCGTCGCTCAAAAGCCGAGCGAATATGCTCTGGAAATGCGGCTAAGATCGTGCGGGCGGCTACTGGACTCAAGCGATCGATATCCTCTGGTGCTGGTGCAAATGATTCAATTTTAGTGTGGGTCATAATCTAATATTCGGAAAGACTCGATCGAATTGCAATAATCATCATTAAATCCCATATTTTTGATAAATAAACACTCGGTTCGATCGAAATCAGCAGAGGTAAGATCTGTAGTTGGCTTTGTTTATGCTAGAAATTTACGATCGCACCGATATCCTCAAACAAAACCCGCCCAACCCCACCAATAATTTATCAACCTTTAAATACCGCCATTAATAACGATCGATTGTTTCTGGTGAGGTAGGGCGGGTTTTGTTTAGAAATGGTTGAATTTTGATGAGGTTAATTGCATAAACCAGCCCCTACAGATCCTCAACTATAATCGATTGTCTTATATTATCGCAATCTCGATCGAACTTGAATAAATAATCGCCTAAATATTGAATTGGGATATTCGGTTAATACCGAGGTTGACAATCTTCAAAACTCAAAGCCTCTCGATCTAGGAAACCTGAGATTGCCATTTCCAAAACTGCTTCGACTGGATAATCAATTTCTTGAGCGCGTCGCTCAAAAGCCGATCGAATATGCTCTGGAAATGCGGCTAAGATCATGCGGGCGGCTACTGGACTCAAGCGATCGATATCCTCTGGTGCTGGTGCAAATGATTCAATTTTAGTGGGGGTCATAGTTCATCTCTCATCGGTATACGAATATTAAATGGGGGCTTACTCCAAACGAGAATAATCCCTTCTAAATTTGATGATAACGTTCGCCACTGTCGGAAGTCGATTTCACAGATAGCAATCGCTACATCGCGATGGTCATAGTCTTTTAGCCAAGCCCAAGTGATGGCTTTATGACCAACACGAAAACGTTCTTTAATATCTTGTGCTTTGCCAAGATAAAGTAATCCTTCTAATCGATGGCGAATTGCATATATACCAGGTTTAGTTGTTAATCCGGCAAAATCTCGACTAATAGGGATACAGTCGGAAAAAGGCAGTTTAACTAAGAAGTTTAGAATTTCACGGGCTTGTGATTCAATCTCTGTCATTAATATTTTTATTCGATCGACTAAGAATTCAAAGCATCTAATTCAGATCGGTAAGCTTGAATTTCTTGTTGAAATTCATCAAACTGTGGATCTGTCTTGAATATACCTGCTGATTTTGACCAGGGATAATTCGGTATATTAACGTTGCCTTTAATACTATGTTCGTGAGTAGGCATGATGGTTGGCGGCTGTGTTAGTGAAGATATATCTCTATTATATGCTAAGATCGATAGTCGAAGCTTGTACGCCCTGTGTGGCGATTCTCCAGGGGAGACGCTCCGCGAACGAGTGTCAGCGATCGCTATTATTGATGTTATCGTTAAGTACCGATCGCATCAACTCTAATACTTCTGATATATTCCAGCTAATAAATTATCTGCCCGATCGATCGCGTTATTTGTTTCTTCATATGTATACATTCTTCCTGCCACAAATCCGGCAAAAACTGCATTTGGTGTTGGGATACCTAGCTGTTGGATCATCCAGGTTAAGTTTTCTAGATTAAATGGAATGCTAATTTTGCTGAGTCTATTAATAATCGCTGACATATCTCGATCGATCTCACGCGAATCTGTACTAAAAGAGTTCCAATCAGATCGAGCAGATATAAATCCAAGTTTGAAGTTGTAAATATCATCGTTAGATCGAGAGTAATTAAGTAGTGTATCTATTTGTATCTAATATTTGTTTGATAATTTAGGTGAAATGATGTCCATACATGAAATTAAAAAATGTGAAGAGTAATAGTGGTACACTTATTAATATTAATGGAGGTATGAAACACGAAAATAAAAAGAATACACAAGATGTAATAAGTTGCCTAGTCTTTGCTTTCTCTTTCTGGATATTTTTCTGAATTTCAATCTGATCTAGTTCTTGAGAAAACCTACTTTTAACATTCTCTTTTCTAATTCTTATGGCATCTTTCTTGATTTTTTTATTCATAATATAAGTTAGTTACGGAGAATAGTATTTTGTGAAAAAGCTAATCGTACTAATTAATAACATTTCAGATTGTAAATATTAAAGATATCACTAAAGGTTTAACAATTATCAATAGGAATTACGGTGTTCATATATTTAGCTTGAGCGAGATAGTATTCTGCGGTGTAAATTTAGGCATCATCTCTTAATTTCTGTTGTTCACAAAATAGTAACTTTATTTATGTACAAGAACACTGGTTTTAAAAAATACTCACCATATTATCCTAATTATAGAATGATGAGTAATGCCTTGAGCTGCTAAAATATTTGTAACACTAAAGATAGTTTAAAGTAATTAAATTGATAAGCTGTGGAACATCTAAATCACATATTTAACTCCGCTCAATTCATTTGGTTGAGCGAAGTCGAAAGCAACGGCGGACGTATTACTTTAAATGTCGAACAGCTTATGAGATTTAATATTTTACGGTAACTTATGATTTGCCCGTAATCCAGTTCCATATACTTGAACCAATTTCAATGAATATTCCGAGCACCACATAAATAAGTTCTAAGATCCAAGCATTATTTCCAGTCTCTAAAGCTTGTCCAAGATCCTCCGCAAATTTATCATCTTCGTCGATTTTGGTATTTATACGACGCTTAATTGTTGCCTTATCGAGACCCATTTTCGTTTTTCCTTCTTTTCTTCAATCGAAAAATAAATTATTTGACACTAGAGAGATCGAACACAATTTCATCTTTAACTGAATCAAATACTACTAAGTTTGAAAATGTCTGTGCTTTATTCCATGAAACTCGATTCATGGGACTTTTAGAAATGAAATTTTTAAATCTTATACTTGCTGCACCTTCGATTTTATCTACAACTACTTGCATTAGCTTGGATAAATTGTATCTAAAACTAGAAGAACAGTAAATAACTTCGGAGTTTCGATATAGGCGAGTAAATATATCAGAATGCTCTGGGTAATTTTCTTTTAGCTTTATCAATGTCGAAATGGACATTATTCCGGAATAGTACGCAAAACTTTTGTCGGAAGTTATAGAACCTAATTGCAATTGAAACTTTCCATCATGAAATGTCCGTGATGAAAATTTCTTGCCATGTGGTGCAATAAGTGATTCTTTGAAGTAAGTAGCTTTTGCATCCAGCAACTTTTCTGTTTTTTCAGACGTTTGTAAAATAGCCTCCTTTCCTGTTTTATAAAGAATCCAAGGTTCTGGCGTAATTAAATCAGCTTTACTAAGTACGAATGTTAGCTTACTCATGATGATTGATTGTTCGCCATCTGTTAAATTAATAAGAATTTTTTGTATTGCTTCAACATCAAATGTTACCGAGCGACTATCTGCATGACATAACCAGAGAGCAACATCTGCTTCCAATATTTTTTGACGATAATCATCTAAGTAGCCTGCATCTGCTGAAGATGATTCACCGATTCCAGGCATATCCCAGAACCACAGTTCATAGCCATCAGCTACTTTTTCAACATGTTTTTCAGGGAACTTAGTTTCAGGCTGAACATCATTCGTTTTTAGATTGATGCCAAAAAGTGCATTAATAAGAGATGATTTACCAACTCCAGTTTGTCCCATTACAACGACGACTAAAGGTTTATTTTGTTCAGCTTTGATTCGTCTCTTGATTTCTTCCTCATGCGTGGAACTAATATTAAACTTTTCAAATAAACTCATATAGATCTCCAATAAAGATAAGGTTTCAACTTTTAGTATTTGTCATGTATTAATCACATTTTAATTCTATAGACCTTCCTCACATCTTGTTTTAGTCGAATAAAGTTACCAATATAGATTATAACTAAAGGGAAGATCGACTGACTGCTCATATTATCACTCTCACCAATGAGTACCATAGTTATGACCACAGTTCCCACAGGTACTACCGTTCCCCTCATATTTTTGACAATTACAGCCACTAGACGAGCAAGCTCCATACCCACACCGTGGGGACTTTGCTGTTTGACGAGGTTTAATCAACGATCGAATCGAACTCGATTTCAATAAAGTTACTTGCATATCGATACCATTATCGTAGTTAGAAAGGCACAAAAGAATAGAGGTTGTAGCCCAAGCATGAATGCCGCCGATATGTACTTATCAGTCGATCGAACAACTTTTACGCAAATCTCCTAAAAAAACTTTGAAATAGGCTGTAACCTAATCCCAGAGGTCGATCGAGATTATTGGCTCCATTACTAGTAGTATTGTTGGGTGACTATCCCTGACAAGATGGCAAAATCCAGTCAGATAGCCACACAGACAAGAGAGAAAATTGAATAGCGATCGGATACCACCCCGTCGTCATTAAACAGATCGAGTAGCGCAATTCACGCTACATCGATTTACTACACCACCCTGAATCTTTACGACTCATATTCCAACTATAGACGCATCGACTAGGACTTTAAATATACACATCCTGCACATTTGCTACCGTCGATCGTATAATGAAGATCCCTAGACACCAGTGCTGCTAATCGATCGAACAGTGTACAGATATTTTAGTACTAGTAAAAGGAAATGTAAACTTTTAGCAACAATTGGGAAAAGATGTCTGAGGAAGACTTCGAGCGATGTTATCGGGAATTGATTCGCAAGAGTGCAAATAATACCCAGGCGGTGACTAGTACTCGATCGCAGGTAGTGGTATATTGGCTCCAGGGTTGGACATATGTGACGATTGCCAAGTCATTGCAGATTAGTAGATCGACTGTTTCTAAGTATCTCCAAGATGCTTGTACCCAATTTGAGGTGTCGAAACTTCAAGATTTGCGCGTACTATTCGATCGATATGAATATATCTGGAATGCTGAAGATCGAGAGCAAGTAGGTACAGCATTTGATAATTTACCTATATCTCATTGTCAACAGCCGATCGGTAGGGAAAAAGACATCGATCGATTATTAAAATTAATTGACAACCGCAATATTGTCTGGTTGAAAGCGATTGGCGGTTGCGGGAAAACGACTACTATTTTAGCAGTAGCTAATCGCTGCAAAAATGAGCATAAATTTGACGCGATCGTCTATATTTCAGCGCAAACAGAAGCGATAATTAATAATCGAAGAATTCCGGTACCCGCTCAACGTACTCGTCTAGATATCTATCGTCAAATTTTCAATACTTTCGATCGCAGTGAATTAATGTATGCGAGTATCTCTAGTATGGGAGAACAATCAAATTACGACCATTTACACGATTGTCTCTGTCAATTGTTGCAGCAATATCGGACATTCCTAATTTTTGATAACTTTGATACCGATGAAAATTATTCTGCGCTGAAACAAGTAATTCATCGACTTCCTACATCTACACGAATTTTGGTTGGGAGTAGGCAGGTATTTGACGAACAAAACTATCGTGTCGAGCAGCTCCAGTTTCTAGATTTATTAGATGCTAAGATATTAATCTGGCAACGTTTGCGCGATCGGCGGTGTAAATTGACCGATGAACAGATCGATGAAATTGCCAAATATACTCGTGGATTGCCATTAGCGATCGAGTTTATTATTGGTTTAGTATCGATACCAGGTCGAGATTTAAGCGATCTAAACCGATTTTTGAGTGGTAATCCTTATCCTCAAGATTTATTAAATTACTGTTTGGAGAAAGCGATCGCTCAGTTAAAGTCCAAAAGCTTGGATCGGGGTTATAAGATTCTTCAATCAATCGCTTTATTTCCTGATTCTGCGCCGAGGGAGGCATTAATTAGCATTGGCGATTTTCAGAGTGTGGCTACATTCGATCGCGGCATCAAAGAGTTGCTGAATTTATCTTTAATTATGGTATTCGATCTCGATCGATACCAATTGCATCCAGTGGTTCGTGCTTATCTAAATAATATCTCTCAACCAGCAACTAGCAATCATTTACGGCATCTTTTGATGAGATGGTATTACGATCGATTTGTGACTCCATTTGATGAATCCAATTGGCAAGAGTGGCAAGACTATCGATCTTTAGAAATAGAATGGATTAATTTAGCTGAGGTTGTAGATTGGTGCTTTTATAGCTTTCCTCATTTATATCAAGAGTGCATAGATTTCTGGAATTGTTTAAAAGGTTTTACCCTCTTTTGCGGTCGATGGGAAGAGCGCAAACAATGGTTGGAATGGTTGATTAGTGCCGCCGAAACTAATCGAGACAAACCCACTCAAGCTTTAGCCCTATATCATCAAAGTTTTACGATTACCTGTATGAACGAAACTAGTAGCAAAGCGAGAGATTTAGCTTTGGCGGCTTGGGAGTTGGATGTGGATTTCAACGACAGGTTTAATCTCGCAGCTCATATTGCTACTTTACATATTTATCAAAAAAAACACGAAAGCTTTGTTTTAGCCAAAAGATGGTTGGAAGATGCTTATAATTTATCGACAAATCTATCTGCTGTGAATTTAGGTCATCTGAAATACTGTCAGGCTCAAGCTGAGTTTGGTTTGAATCATTTGGATTTGGCTGAAACTTTATATCGAGAGGCATTCTCCTTAGCTCAGAGTATTCAACATCGACGACTTGCTGTTTATAATCAAGGTGGAATCATCAAAATACTTATAGCAAAAGGTAAACTAGATGAGGCAGAAATATTGTTATTAGATTCCTTGAGTTGCTTGATAGAAAATAAAGATGCTCGTGCTACGGCGGTTTGCTATGGATACTTAGCGATATTAAGCAAAAAAAAAGAAGACTATGATGGTTGGGTAAAGTGGCATCAATTAGCGATCGGTAGTTTTCAAAAATTAAATATGCAGCACAAAGCCAGCGAACTTATAAAAATGCAGTTTATCGGGGAATAGTTTCGATACCTAGAAAACCAGAGTAGGGGCAATTCATGAATTGCCCCTACTGTGGATTTCTAGGCGGTTGACAACGAAAAATTAGAATCTAATATTTTATTCCAGTTGTGATAAATAGTCCAAATGCTGCCCAAGCATGAGGTAAATTCACTAATTCAGCAGTAGATTGACGAGCTAATGTAGCTAAAGATGTTAACTCAGGATCGATCGAATTATAAGGATTACCAAATGATAATAACTCCAAAAATTTGTCGATGCCACCCAACCCTTCGCTCGTTACCACTTCTACCCTCGTCTCAATCGCCCCAAAACCAGCCTCAGACAAGTAATTTCCCAATTTGACACCCACTTGAGGATCGCCTCCTTGCGCTCGTTGAATAGGCAATAACCGCTGACGTAACTCGCTAAAAGCTGGGGGTTCAGGATCGATCGTAAACCAAGTATCTACCACATCCACCAGACATATTTTCCCCCCTGGTTTGAGTATTCGATCGATTTCTGTCAATGCGCGTAAAGGTGCGGCTAAATGCTGAAATAGCAATCGCCCATAGACAAAATCAATGGTTTTATCTGGTAGTGGGAGATCGTATACATCCCCAGCCATAAAGCTCAAATTGGGGATTTGTTGTGCGACTTGAAATTTATTCGCAGTGTCCAAAAGTGCGGTACTAGAATCTATTCCCCATACTTTACCATGCGGAATTTTTTGGGCGATTGCACGACTAATTATCCCCGCACCACAGCCAATATCAACAACCTGCATTCCTTCTAGCAATCCAGCTACCGCCCAAATTTGTTCCTCGATCGGCAATAATAAAGTAGCTTGATATTCTAATCTCGCCATTTCTCGATCTTGACTAGCGGTGCTAAATCGATCGAATGTATAAGAGCCATCTAAATTTTTCATTCTTTACCTCAATAATATATCCCCGACTTCCAAGGAGAAGTCAGGGATATGTGACTCAAATCTTAGATCCCAACAGTTTTAGAGAGATCTTTGAGTTGGAGTTGCACGGTGGGGCGTTGTTGACTCGCATTTTGACGGAAAAGGCAGAAACTAGCGTTTTTAGCTTCGGCAAATAGGCAAAATGCAGCGGTGGTTTCTGAGTTAGCAATTGGTGTAGACATCATCGATTTTCCTTGATTTAAGTTATTGTGAGTGCATCAGTCGATTAAGCTGATACATTCACAATAAACAGGGAACCATTGCCTAAGCAAATTTGGCGTGAAAGGCTGCAAGGATTATATTAAGAGGGATTCAGCTTAGGGAATTTATTTTGACTAGGGAATTCCTGAAGTTTTAACCACCAGCGAAGATGGTTAGAAGATATCAGATCCCCGACTTCTCGGAGAAGTCGGGGATCTAGCCTCATTCACATCTTTTCGCCAAAATGCTGCATCCAGAGCAATTGAGTCTCGCTAAAGGCTGTATTCAGTGATTGTCGATTTTCTGTATCCGTCATGCCAAAATATGGCCAATGATCCATAAATCGATCGAATAGAATGTAACAATCCTCCCGATATTTAGCGGTGTCTAAAATATGTGTGTGCCAAACTTTATCGATTTGTTGAGAAGGAACGATCGATCGATCTGGGTATAAGTAGCTCAATAATAAAAATTGACGGTATCGATCGATCTCGATTGTAGCTCGCTCGATCGACAAACCTACACCATCTTCTGGATTCATCAGTTTAAATGCAATCGATCCAAAATCAATAGCATTCAGACGTTCGATGAAAGATTGTTTCTCACCTATTGTCAATAGTGACATAAATTCCTTAAAATAGATCTAGACAATTGCCATAACCTATCAGAAGAATGATTCCTGAAACAAATCTACACTCATGCAGTCTCCAACTAGCATCAGCAATGATTTCGCCACCTAGGGAATAGTCTCTAGATCGGGAATTCCTGAAGTTGTCCTCAAAAAATAGTCAATTAACATTCCACTGTCCAGATCGCTCTACTAGTAATTTAATACTGTGACAAATATTACCCTCAGTGCTGCTTCTCGCGATCGATTAGAGATATTCCTCGCAAAATTATTAGATTATGTTAATCATAGATTTAAAACTACTGAAGCTTTGCATCAAATTTTGCAAGAAAAGATTAGCTTTAATTGGATAGATCCAAATGAGCCTAGCCCAAAATTAATAGTTAAAAGCACGTTAGAATTTTTGCTCGAATTCACAGAAAATAAATATGCCGATCGAGCGAAAGAAGATTTAAAGCACGATCTTAATGTCTTGAGAAACAAGCTAAATATTTTGCAAGATTTACGAACTCGGACACAAGGTAATCCCGAATGGCATTTTATGCTAACTTTATGGGATCGGCGATCGAATGATAAAAATCTCACTGAATTTCGGCAGCTCTGGGAATTAAAAAAGAATGATACACGATTAGAACCATCGCCACCAAATAATCCAGAACCAGCTAATGACAAACCTGATGAGGATAATAAGAATCCTCCTTCCCAAGCAGCCTCATGTGTCATTAATAATGGTAATTTCCTCCCTAACAACAATGGAACAATAAATTTCAATAATACAACATCTCAGGCAATAGAACAAACTAAGGAAATCTTGAAAATGGATGTTTTGAATAATATCCAGAACATAGATGCAAGATTAGACCTCATTCATGAGGCTTTAGCACCGGATTTTTTTTTGAATCAAAGCACCGTGAAGTTCAAGCTCAAGTAGCTCCAATCTTGCGAGATACCAACAGTAACTACCAGAGAATGATGTGGCAAAGTAACGCGGGATTTCTCCGTCAAGCATTTAATAGCCGCCCACTCAAAAAAGACTTGCTCAATTGGCTATATATCCAAAAAATAGAAATTGAAGGTCTCGATTTCAACAGGGTCAAAGCATGGGATACTTATCAATTGTATGTCGAAGATGCAGCCGAGAGTTTGTTAAAACTGTTGCACGAATCTTTAAGCGAGCGAAATTTCAAAGATCCGAGCTATTTGGAACAATATAAAAATCAAATTACTTTAGCAGCTTGCAAGCTCAAAAATATATCAGCGATCGCTTATTTAACTGGGATATCAATTCTCAGTCAGTTAAACCTTCAGCTAATCGATATAGAATTAATCATCAAAAATCTCAAACATTTAGAGCCGATCGAAATACCCTCTCAACCAGAAATAGATCTACTTCTAACTGAGAAAGTTCAAATTCAGCAAGAGTTATTATTAGCTCGTGCAAATCTGAAGATGAATGCTGAAACTCTACGCGACAGACAGTTTGAAGCATATGCAGAGATCGATCGATTATTAGATATCCATCCTACCGATACCCAGCATGAAGTTGTGGGAAAAGCTGTCTGTCTGCGCCAATTTGGTAGAATAGAAGAAGCGATCGATGCTTATGCTAAGTATGGCATCATGTTTCCTGATGCAGAGCCACCCACTCGTCAGTATGTCATCACTGCACAAGCTTTCACCAGACAAATTGCTGAGTTAGATGTCATTGGTGGAATTTATATTTACCAGGTGTCTGTGGGTCAATTTGCCCAGCAAGCAGGTATTATCATTGGGGATATCATTACTCATTGTGATGATAAACCAATTCATAATCCTGGCGAAATGGTTGCTGCTCTGACAGCCATAGCCGCCGATGCTAATGTGAAGATTGCTTATGTCAGACTTCATCAAGAAGGCTATTTTGGCAAAGCGAAGATTTCGATCGAAGGGAAACCATTGGGAGTCCAATTTGTTGGTATTTAGCGTAACAGTTTGGAGATCGTCGTCTGCTGCTCAATCCTCATAATTGACGATCGGGTAGCCAAAATTTATTTACCAGATCCACGTACAAACCAACCGATTGAGCCGCCAAGTAAAGCTGTGAAAAATATAATAGCGATTTGCTTCCAGTTCTTCAACTCTCCAACCTTTTCAGCTAAATCGGGGAGCTTTGCAGATGTTGCTTCTAAGTTGGATAATCGAGAATTGATGGTTTTCACATCTCCTTTCAAATCTGAAAACCCTAGTTCTACTTTTTTGTCTAAGCTTTGAATTAAATCTTTTAGTTCTCGGATGTCTGCGCTAGTGACTTGCAGCATATTTTCTAATCGATCGATTGTTTGTCAATATTCTATTGTATACCATTGTTGCCGATCGATCGCGGGTACGCTCCCTTTTTTCTGTATGGCATTGTTGGGGTGGAAGTCGATCGATTCAGAACCTCCCCGATCGTCGATGGGATGGTAGCTAGTCTACATGGAATTGTAGGAGGGTGAACAATTAATATAGCCCCGACTTCTCCTTTGAAGCCGGGGCTATGGGGTGAAATAAGATATATGTATTAGACACATATATCATCTTTAAGTCTTAAATATAAATGCAAAAAAGGAACCGACGACTGGCCGTGTTTCGTCTCGGTTCCTTCTTTGATTTCGCTCCTCACACTCCTCAATAATATATCCTTATTTATTGGTTGTCAATACCTTTTTTTAAATTGGTTGGGAGTTGGGAGTTGGGGGTTGGGGGTTGGGGGATAACTGTTGCCCTAAAAACACTTGCCAGGATTGAGAATGCCTAGAGGATCGAACTGTTGTTTTATCTGTCTCATTAGCCGTACCGCATTGCCTCGATAGCCCCAGACATCGATTTGTGCTTTTACATCTACGGGAGCTTGTAAGACGGAGAGAAAGCCACCATTGGCTTCACAGTGACTGCGGAGCGGAGCGATGTGAGTGGGTTCGGTGAGGGTGCAAGCTCCAATTCCGGTATTGATGTGGATGACAGCCCGTTGGGTATTATTTGTCAGCTTGTCGATCGATGCGATCGTATCCACAGCAGCAGTGGATCTGACACCTAGTTTACAACCGATCGAGGTAGTCCCCCAAATCCCCGTTTGAATCCCCTCCCACAATTTATCTGCTTGCTCGCCTTGCCAAATTCCGCCTTTGACACCCAAGCCTCTGGCGATATCAATTAATTGCTCTGACTGTTGGGTGACGCTGGCTGGTACTGTGGCAAATTTGACGATGAGGCTGGGGGTGTTGCTTATTTCTAGCTGCTGACTGAATGCGGTAGAAACGATGTCTACTGCTGTGGGGGTTAAAGTACTAGCGAGTAAGATTTTGGCGACCTCTGCGAGTCTGTCGAGTGCTCCTGTGAGGATAACTGTTCCCTGGGCGGGGGGGAAGGGATATACGCGAAAGGTGACTTCGGTGAGGATGCCTAGTGTGCCGTAGGATCCGGTGAATAGCTTCATCATGTCGTAGCCAGCGACGTTTTTGACGACTCGCCCGCCTGCTTTGGCGATTTTGCCGTCGGCGCGAATGAAACTGATGCCGAGTAACAAGTCTCTGACTCCCCCATAGCGATGGCGGTAGGAGCCAGTATCGGCTGTGGCGATGATACCGCCAATTGTCGCTGACTCTGGGTAGGCAGGATCGAGGGGGAGAAATTGATTGGCGGTGGCGAGGGTGGTTTGGAGCTGATGTAACGTCATGCCTGTTTCGACGGTGACGGTCAAATCTCCGACTGCATGGGCGATTAATCGATCGAGTTTTTGGGTGCTCACAACTTTAGTTGCACCCTCGATCGGCCCACCCCAGGCTAGTTTGGTACCATTTCCAGCGATTAAGAGGGGGTTTGAATCTCGGTGGGCGATGATGACTTCTTCAGCTATTTCTTCTATAATGGAAGAGGTGACTACTTTTAGAAGTGCCCGATCGGTTGTGGCGGTTGTACTGTCGATGTGCTGGTAATTGCCCATAAAGTCTAACTTCTGATTAAAATGGTAAAGTAGGATTAATTATTGCCGCAGATATTGTTGTTGCAGAAGTCCGCAAGACAGGCTTTGTTCCCTGCTTCGTAACCGCTCGAGTGGCAGCCTACCGTTCGAGTAAGAGCCGCTCTGACGTAAGAAGCTTGGCTTTCGGCACAAGGCACAGCAGGGAACGCGGGAATGAAAATCAATCAAGTTATTTACAGATCCTATGGTTTATCAGCGTAGTGCAAGTTGGGATCCTTCGTTGATAAATGGAGCGGGATTGTTTGAGGGGTTGATGAGTAAAATGCGCGAGAGTGGGAAGCTCATCGATTTGCTCGATACAGCTACCAGTCTAGGGCGAGATTTTTTGGATGTCGATCGAGTGAAGGTGCTCCAGTTTATCGCCGATGGTAGCTGTATCGTCGTCGCTGCGAGTAGTAATTGCGATAAGCTTCCAGAGAATTGTGGACATCAGTATCCAGCTTACTATGTACCAGTCGATCGACGAGAGTTTTTGCGCCATAGTCAGGAGCAAATCTCGATCGATCTCACCAATCATCTCACCTTTGCTTATTCTACGCCTACTGCTACAACTCAATTGCAGCAATGTCATGGAATTGCCAACATCTTTGACAAAAAATATCTCACCGCACTCGCCGCAATGGGATTGGTAGGTTGCTTGGTAATCCCGATCCTCGACGAAGACAAGTTGTGGGGGTTATTTATGTGCCAACATACCGAGCCGAAGCACTTTGAGGAGCGACAACTTCAGACAATTAGAGCGATTGTCGATCTATTATCCTTCGCCATCGTCCAATCGCAACTACTCGCACGAGACCAACTACACGATCGACGGGAACGAGTGTTAGAGCGGATTAATAACCTCCTCCATGCTACCCCATTATCCCCCCAATTGGAGTCAGAACTACTGGGCGAAATTAGCCGTGCTCTGGATGCAGATGGCGGGAGACTATTGATTCTCGGCGAACCGATTCAACGCGCCCAACTCTACAACTATGGGATTCAACCACACATTTCCACACCCATTGAAAAAAATATACTGTGGAAAAAAGTCCTCAGCAGTGCAGCAACTCCCGTAGATAATCGCAGTAATAAGATCGCATCTAGTTCGAGTAGATCGAGCCAAATTTATCGGATTGAAGATATCTATCAGCAACCGAGCCTAGAAGCTTTATTTCCCGCATTTCGGACAGTAGGAATTCAATCGCTCCTAATTTTACCACTGCGATCGAATCATCAGTGCGTGGGTTGTTTGACCTTATTTAGGGAAGAAGTCAGTCATAAGTGGACGAATGATGAATTGCAATTAGCCCAAAGTTTGGCGATCCACTTATCTCTAGCAGTGGCGCAAAGGAAGGTAGAATATATGTTCCATCGTCATGCTTATTACGATGTTCTGACTGGATTGCCAAATCGATCGTTATTGCAACAAAGGCTTACCCTTGCCCTCACAAAAATGGAGTCAACCGGAGACGGGTTGGCGGTAATCGTCTTGGATCTCGATCGATTCAAAATGATTAATGATAGTTTAGGTCATATTTGTGGCGATCGACTATTAAAATTAGTTGCCGAAAGATTGAAAAAAAATCTCGATGACACAGCAATTATTGGACGGTGGAGTGGCGATGAATTTACCTTAATAATTCCTGGACTTAGTAGCGTCAAACTCGTACATGAAATGGCAAAACGAGTCCAAAGTTGCCTGAAAGAGCCATTTGAATTCCCCGAAATCTTTCCCACCCTCAAAACCAATTTACTGTATCTCAAAGCAAGTATCGGCATTTCAGTTGCCCCATTACATGGCGCAGATAGTGAGACATTGCTCAAACGTGCTAATGCCGCTCTATATCGAGCCAAACAAAATGGCAAAAATCAATATGAGATTTATACCATCGCTATTTCCAATGTAGCTACCGAGCGATTGAGATTAGAAAATGTCCTCTATCAAGCAATTGAAGAAGAACAATTCTTCCTCCATTATCAACCCCAAGTCGATCTCAAAACAGGTAAAGTAACTGGAGTCGAAGCATTAGTTCGCTGTCAAGATCGTTATGGCAAATTAATTAGCCCTGCCGATTTTATCCCCATTGCCGAAGAAACCGGATCGATCGATCGCATCGGTGAATGGGTACTCAGACAAGCTTGCCAACAAAATCAATTCTGGCGGGAAATGGGGCTAGGTGACTTTCCAGTCGCCGTCAATCTCTCCACCATCCAATTACAAGAAAAAAACCTAATTGATGTCATCGCCGCCATTTTAGCCGAGACAAGACTCTCACCCGACGGACTAGAAATCGAAATTACCGAAAGTGTCGCAATTAAAGATTTAGACCTAACCATCGATATTTTGCAATGTCTGCGCGGAATAGGTGTTAAGATCTCTCTGGATGATTTTGGGACTGGTTATTCTTCTTTAGCTTCACTCAAGTATCTACCCCTAGATCGACTCAAGATCGATCGAGCGTTTGTACGAGAATTGAGGGCAGATAGAGTCGAAGCTGGCATCGTCAAAGCCATCATCAATTTAGGGCACGAACTAAATCTTAATGTCGTAGCTGAGGGAGTAGAAACACTCGAACAACTTCAGTTCCTAAAATCGATTAATTGTGATACAGTTCAAGGCTACTTATTTAGTCGTCCCCTCTTAGCAATCGATCTCGAACCACTAATTATTCATGGTGGTTATTGGCATCAAGATCTGACGAGTTTCTCTAGTCCATTGACATTAGCGATTGCATCTGCTGAAGGGATAATCTGACCAAAATTTGGCTTTCAATCTAGCTTACTCCGACTGTAAATTTTCATCCGAAATATGACATCAATTCAAGTTTATGGTATTCCCACCTGTGGTACTTGCAAAAAAGCTCTGCAATGGCTCGACGCACAGGAAATTAGTTATCAATTTATCAATACCAAAGAAGCACCACCGAGCCAAGAACAAATTGCTAGCTGGGTGGCAATTTTGGGAGATAAACCCATGCGAAATACTTCTGGGCAATCTTACCGCGCACTAGATGAAATCAAAGATACTTGGAATGATAGCGAATGGGTTTCCGCTTTTAGTAATGATGTAATGTTGCTCAAACGTCCGCTATTTGTCAAAGATGGTAAAGCCATCGCGGTTGGCTTTCGCAACGCCACAGAGCTTCAGCAATTACTGTTGGTTTGAGTTTGGAGTTTGGAGTTTGGAGTTTAGAGTTTAGAGTTTAGAGTTTAGATTACAGCACTTACTCCTATATCTGAGGTGTGTCCCCCCGTCCCCCCGTCCCCCAGTCCCCCCGTCCCCCAGTCTCCTATACTGTTGCATCATTCAAATGGTCTAAAATCCACTTCTCCACCTCTGCACCATCTTTGCGTTGCAACTGGATTTTAATCATCGATACTAATCCAGATCCTGGAGGTGCGGGTTGTTTGAGAAAGGTAATATCATAGTCGGCGGGATTTTCATTCCGCTGTTTGAGCCAATCTTGCATTTTAGTTAATGCAAATAAAGACTGCCCACTTTCAAACATCCGGCTAATTTGGAGTTGGATACTATGAGGGTTGAGTTGTGCCATAGGATTAGTTTTAATTCAATGTGTATCTAAATTTTACCCTAATAAACCAACCTTCGATCGAATTTACTTTGCTGGTGGGGGTGGGCGGGTTTGATTTGGACATGGTTTGTATTCGGCAAAGGTTATCCCATAAAGCGGCGTTTTTACGTCACGGGGGAACCCCGTGACGTAAAAAAACGACAAGACACCCGCCCATACAGACTCTATTTCACCGATCGTATCCAGAATTTAGGGAATTGGATCGATCCACAAATACCAATTTCATGGGACTGTAGGGGTGGGTTTATGCTAGCAAATATCGATAAATTCAAATAACCTCAAACAAAACCCACCCATCCCCGCCAGCATCCAAAATGTTAGAAATTTATCATCGATCGCGTGAATTGAATCGATCTACCAATATCAATTTCGATGCGGGATATATGATAGTTACAGGTTATTGGTGGGGTTGGGCGGGTTTTGATTTGGACATTTTAGAATTCCGCAAAGGTTATCCCATAAACCCGCCCCTACAGTCCCCAATTTCACTAATATTTCTCGAATGTCAGGGATTGGATCGATTGACAAATACCAATTTCAAGGGACTGTAGGGGTGGGTTTATGCTAGTAAATATCGATAAATTCCAAAAATCTCAAACAAAACCCACCCAATCCCACCAGCATCCAAAATGTCAGAAATTTATCATCGATCGCGTGAATTGAATCGATCGACAAATACCAATTTTGATGGGAAGATATGACAGGCAAAGGTTATTTGTGAGAAGGGTGGGTTTTGAATTAAATCTCTGGCACGAATATAATTATTAGCTAAACCCGCCCCTACGGATCCATATCTATATCCCGATGTTATTTCTAATATTTGTCTGCTGTCTGGCTCTATATGTGGCGTGCAATCTCGGCGCAAATGATGTCGCCAACTCGATGGGTACATCTGTCGGCTCGAAAGCAATTACCATTACCCAAGCGATCGTCATTGCTGGTATCTTGGAATTTGTCGGTGCGGTATTATTCGGACAGAAGGTATCTGCCACTCTAGCTACTAGTATCGCCAATCCGCAGCTATTTGTCGATCGACCCCAAACTCTCCTGCTCGGAATGATTGCGGTGCTGATTAGTTGTGGATTGTGGTTGCAGATTGCGACAGCCAAAAGTTTGCCTGTGGCTTCTTCCCATGCGGTGGTGGGAGCGATCGCCGGATTTAGTTGGGTCGCAGCAGGCGCAGATGCGGTAGAATGGTCATCACTAGGCTCGATTTCGATCGCATGGCTACTTACGCCACTTTTGAGTGGAACTGTGGCTGCTGGACTATATAGCCTGATTAGACGGTGGATTCTGTCAGAGGAGCATCCCCTCATCCAAATCGATACCTGGATGCCCTGGTTGGCAGTAATATTGGTGAGTGTATTTGGGATAACTGTTTTACCATCTGTTGTCGCCACATTACCCACAGAATTTTTGCCCGCAGTACCCCGTCATGATTTTTCCTTGGGATTGGGTGCGATGGCGGCGATCGGCATTACTATAGTAGGATGGCGAAGACTGTCGATCGATCGAGCATCATCCCAACTACCGTCGAGTGATATCGTCGAGCGTCAACTAGCTAGGTTTCAACTATTGAGTGCTTGCTGCGTCGCCTTTGCTCACGGCTCCAACGATGTGGGAAATGCGATCGCACCCCTCGCCACAATCCTCTATATTCAGAATACTGGTAGTGTCCCCCAATCTGGCTTAGAAATTCCTCTCTGGGTACTCGTGCTCGGTGGAATTGGTATCGTCTCAGGGTTGGCAATTTGGGGCAAACAAACGATTGCTACCATCGGCGAAGGAATTATCAAACTCGAACCCAGTAGCGGTTTCGCGGCGGAGCTGGCTACCGCTGCAACTGTGTTGATTGCATCTCAATTTGGCTTACCTGTCTCTACTTCTCACGCTCTCGTCGGTGCGGTAGTCGGGGTAGGTATCGTCAAAGATCGAAAATCTGTTCGTCTAGATACTCTAACATCGATCGGCTGGGCTTGGGTCGTCACAATTCCGATCGCTACGATCCTCAGTGCAACTATATTTAGTCTGCTACGATTATTAGTTCGTTAGAATGATGATATAGCTCCTACTCCTTTTCCAAAAGATTAAGTATTTCTTGCTGTGTTGAGGGTGTGTATTTAACACAGAGGTACACGGAGGACTCACGGAGGTTCACGGAGTAATTGGGCAATCTAAAATCGCGACCAAAAAATGACTAAAAATAACTGGCGAATCGGTAAAACTATTCGCAAATCATTGTCTGTATTTGAATATGGGGGCAAAGCTCTAGACTTAGTATGGACTACCGATCGCAATTTGACGATCGTCTTCGCAATTTTAGCACTAGTTGGTGGAGTATTACCAGGGGCGATCGCAATTATTGGTAAATCGATCGTCGATAGTGTGGTGTTAGCAAATGATAGTGGATTGCGGATCGATCGTCAAACGGCTCTAAACTATGTGTATTTGGAAGCAGTAGCAATTATCTTCCTAGCAGCAGCTCAAAAAGGCTTGGTAGTTTGTCAATCATTGCTGCGGGTGTTGTTGGCGCAAAGAGTTAATGAGTTGATTCTCGAAAAAGCTCTAACTCTCGATCTCACTCATTTTGAAGACTCTGAATTTTACGATAAGATGAGTCAGGCAAGATCGCAAGCTTCCAGCCGTCCATTATCATTGATTAATCGTACCTTTGGGCTGTGTCAATCTGCACTAACATTATTAACATTTGGTGGCTTGTTGTGGCAATTTTCAGGGTGGGCAGTATTAGTATTAGTCGTCGCAGCAATTCCCGCTTTTATAGCCGAAACTAGATTTTCCGAACATGCCTTTCGATTGTTTCGATGGCGATCGCCAGAAACCAGACAACAGCACTATTTAGAAACCCTATTAGCGCGAGAAGACTACGCCAAAGAAGTCCAACTCTATCAACTCGGTGGAATGCTCTTGCAGCGTTATCGAGATATATTTAATCGACTATATCAAGACGATCGCAATCTGACAATTCAGAAAGGATTGTGGGGTTATTTACTCGGTTTATTGAGTACGGGAGCATTTTATGCCGCCTATGCTTGGATTATCCTCGAAGCGATCGGTGGCAAGATTACACTGGGCGAAATGACCATGTACCTAGTCGTATTTAGACAGGGACAATCAACATTTGCATCAGCATTGACATCGATCGGGGGGATGTATGAAGACAACCTATATCTCGCCAATCTCTATGAATTTCTAGAACAACCGATGCCTCAATCTCAGGGTAAAATAACTCAGGGCAAGATTAATGACGGGATTCGATTTGTGAACGTTTCATTTAGCTATCCAGGTAGTCAACAACCAGTTCTAAAAAATATCTCTCTACATCTGCCCCTCGGTGAAAAATTAGCGATCGTCGGTGAAAATGGTTCGGGCAAAACTACCCTCATCAAACTTTTAACTCATCTATATACCCCTACTAGTGGCAGAATATTATTAGATGGAGTAGATTTACAAGATTGGGATGTAGACGTATTGAGACGTAGAATCGGCGTGATTTTTCAGAACTTTGTGCAATACCAATTTACCGTCGGCGAGAATGTAGGTGTTGGAGATGTCGGACATCTTGAAGATCGATCGGAATGGGATACCGCAGCGAAAAAAGGGATGGCAAAACCATTCATCGATCTACTTCCACAAGGCTATGATACTCAGCTAGGTAAGTGGTTTAAAGGAGGGCAAGAACTATCTGGTGGACAATGGCAAAAAATCGCTCTGGCACGAGCATTTATGCGATCGGATGCAGATATTCTCATCCTAGATGAACCCACCGCCGCGATGGATGCAGAAGCCGAAATGAATATTTTCAATCATTTTCGCGCTCTCACCCAAGATCGAATGGTAGTCTTAATCTCCCATCGCTTTTCAACAGTTAGAATGGCTGATAAAATTATCGTCATGGCAAGTGGCGAAATTATCGAACAAGGAAGTCACGAAGACTTATTGAAAGCTGAGGGAAGATACGCTCATCTTTTCGCACTTCAAGCAGCAGGGTATAAATAAATGCAGGCTTTATTTTGTTTATTTAGGCGTGGTTTTAACCGCTAGCATCACAGTCAGGTTGTCACTTGACAACGATTGAGTTTAAGTATATCCTTGAGAGATAAGTTGTCATCTGACAATTATTAAATTTAAGTCTGGCTCAGTATAGATAGAGGTTGTTCTGTCAAGACGATCTCATCCAAAGTCAGAGATTGAATCAGCGTTAAAATATGCCGAGCAAAATGGTTGGCACGTCGAGCTTGGTGGATCTCATGCTTGGGGGAAAATCTATTGCCCTTATAATAGTAAGGAATGCGGAAAGTGCGGTCTTGGGGTTTCCCCAAGTGAAGCACCTTTTCAAGAGAGTAGATGTGGAATTTTTTGTATATCCAGTATTTGGAGTACGCCTAAAAACTCAGGAAATCACGCCAAGCAGATTCGTCAGATAGAAGGGTAACTGTACAAAGCACAATTATCCAGAGCCTCCTAGCGAAGAAGATCGGGAAGAGGAAGAAGAATAGCAATGAAAGAATATAACTTCACGTTAAAATTTAATCTCCCGAAATCTGAAATAGATCCCGAATGTTATATCGATAGGTTGTATGAAGGTGGCTGTGATGATGCCTTAATTGGCATCGGTAAAAAAGGCTCGATTGGACTGGATTTTATTCGATCGGCATCATCAGCCTTTGAAGCAGTTGCTAGTGCAATTGCTGGCGTAAAAAAAGTCATTCCAGATCCAGCCTTAATTGAAGCAAAGCCAGATTTTGTAGGCTTAACAGATACTGCTAAAATCATCGGATGTACTCGTCAAAATATCAGAAATCTTATTTTCAACAGTGACTCCAAATCTCCATCACCTGTTTATGAAGGCACACCTTCTATTTGGCACCTAGCAGAGATTTTGACTTGGCTGAGAGAAGACAAAACATATTCGATAGATGATTCATTGCTAGAAGTCGCTAAAATCAATATGAAATTTAATATTGCCCGAAAATGGCGAGAATTAGATTCAGATCTTCAAGATAAAATCGAAGCCCTAGTATAATTATTAGTAGATATGCAAGCACCCCAACAAACTAATCCCAAATTATTGAAACTGAAATCGCTCCTAGCTGAAATTGAGGATCTATATTCAGCGGCATCGGTGCTGTATTGGGATAGCAAAACTTATATGCCGCCCAAAGGATTCGCCGCACGAGGGCGACAATTAGCTACCCTAGAGCAAATTGCTCATGAAAAATTCACCGATGGTAAGATTGCTCAACTGCTCGACGATTTGACGGATTACGAACGAGATGCGGACTATTCTTCCGATGATGCTAGTTTAATCCGGTTGACACGCCGCCAATGCGATCGATCTTCCAAAGTACCGACAGAATTTACCGCCAGGTTCTCCAATTTACAAACAGAATGCTATGAAGCTTGGGGTAGAGCACGCCCTGAAAATAACTTTGGTATCGTACAACCCTTGCTCGAAAAAATGCTGGAAATGAGCCAGGAATACTCTAGTTTCTTTCCCGACGCTACACATATTGCCGATCCTCATATTGAATCATCAGACTATGGCATGTCGGCTGTTTCTATGCGATCGATATTTGCCGAACTTCGTGCCCAATTAGTACCCGTGGTAGCAGCAATTACCAGTCAGCCACCTGTAGATGATGCTTGCTTGCATCAACACTACCCCGAAGCCGAGCAACTTGCTTTCACCCATACCATTCTCCAGCAGATGGGCTATAGTCTCGATCGAGGGCGACAAGATAAAACTCTACATCCCTTCATGACCAAATTCTCGATCGATGATGTGCGAATTACCACTCGTTTCTATGAAAACGATTTGAGTCAGGGGATATTTAGCACCATCCACGAAATGGGGCACGCCTTTTACGAATTGGGCAACGCAATCGAGCTAGAAGGCACCCCTTTAGCAGGCGGCGTGTCAAGCGGCGTACATGAGAGTCAATCGCGCCTGTGGGAGAACCTAGTGGGGAGATCGCGCCCTTTTTGGCAATACTTCTACCCTCAACTGCAAGCGCATTTTCCCAGCCAATTGGGAGCGGTATCCCTAGAAACTTTTTACCGAGCGATTAATAGTGTGGATCGATCGCTCATCCGCACCGATGCCGACGAAATCACCTACAATCTCCATGTGATGATTCGGTTCGATCTAGAACTAGATTTGCTCGAAGGAAAACTCGCCATCAAAGATTTACCCGATGCTTGGAATGCGAGATATCAAAGCGATTTGGGCATCACTCCCGACAACGACAGCAATGGGATATTGCAAGATGTTCACTGGTATACTGGTTCGATCGGCGGCATGTTTCAGGGCTATACTTTGGGAAACTTGATGAGTGCTCAGTTCTTTGATACTGCCCTAACTAAACATCCTGAAATCCCCGCCCAAATTGAGGTTGGTAATTTTTCCATCCTACACGACTGGTTGAAAACAAATATCTATCATCAAGGGCGCAAATTCACAGCAGCGGAGACACTGGAAAAAGCTACGGGAAAACCTTTGAGCAGCAAGCCGTTAATGAATTATATCCACCGTAAGTATGGGGAGTTGTATGGAATTTAATCGACGATCGATTTGTCATCCTGCGCCGTTCCCGTAGCGTCTGCCTTGTGTCGAAAGACGGCGCGCAAGCTTCGACGATCTAGATTAAAATTGATAGGCTGGATGCGATCTACTAAATTTACAGCAAAATACGTTATGGACAGATCGATCTCTCAATCTGCTATCTTGCAGGAAATCTGGGAACAAGGATGGCAAAATGGTTTAACCCAAGTTGCTCTAAATATGCTGCGAGCCAAGATCGATCCAGTTCAAATTGCCACACTGACTGGATTATCTACCGATCGAATTCATTCAATTCAGCTTGCAGCTAGTAATCTAGATGATTCCGCTCAATTAGTTCGAGAGTGGCAAAATCTGAGCGGAAATTCCCTGGCGGAAGTATGGGTGAATGAGGAGGAAGACAAAGCTTGGCAAGATCTTTAGAGACTCTTCAACAAGGATCCGTAGTGTCGGTATTGTTCCCTTTTTCTGATGCTTCTGCAACGAAAAAAAGACCAGCATTTCTTATCGCTCCATCAGATCGCAATAACTTCATCTTTTGTCCGATTACTAGTAAATCTGGTCGAACTGATGAGATTGAGATAACAGATCTGGACTTTCAAAGTGGTAAACTCAATATCAGTCCTTGCTACATCAGACCGAATATCATTGCTACAATCGAGCGAGATAACATTATCAGACAAATTGCTCTACTCCATCAAGACAAAATTGATGAAGTTATCGCTCGGATAATTGTAATTCTTCAACGACCTTTTGAATAATGAACTGAGCCTATTGAGACGCAATATCCCCGACTTCAAAGGAGAAGTCGGGGATATATTTCGATCGAAATATGTTTTAGGCTACGTTGGTAGCTGTAGGATCTTGTTCGACAACAGCCTTAGCTTTTGTGGATGTTTTTCGCATTTCGCCACCTAGAGCGGCTAAATCAGTGAGGGCGATGGTTTGGATTCGGGGCTGGAGGAGGGCTGCTTGGCGTTCTAAGAGGGTATTGTAGCCCCAATCGGCAAAGTATAGCTTGACTGCTTCTAGCTCTGGTTGAGTGACGATTTTGGTGAGGGTGTTGAGTCTGTCTTCAACGAACCATACAGTTGGTGATTTTTTGGTACCTCGATCGAGGATCATCTTCAGACTATCATTTTTACTCCGTTTTAGTTCTTTGCCCCAGACAAATTCGGGATTGATTTCTACCCCTTGCTCTTGGAGCAGTTGGTTGACAAATCGACTCTCTTTGGTAGTGATAATTATCGGCTGAATCCCGCGAGCTGGGAGGGATTTGAGCACATCGACTACTCCTGGATAAAATTGATGCAACCCCAGCCAGCTTCCTGGATCCTGTTGAATCCAACTGTCTCGCACTGAGTCCAATTGCTGAGAGACTTTCACGCCACTGAGCCGACTATCGGCTAAAATGCGATCGCGAATCTTCTGCCAGGAGCTGTGCATCCGCTCTGTAGATATCCCCAATGTCAATGCCCGAATTAGTACGGGCAATTCCCAGCCAACTTCGATCAATGGACGCAATTCCCGAAATTTGTCAGCCACACCTGGGGATGGCTCTAATCTGTCGAGCTGCCAAACTTGGGTATAAGTACGCCATGCCGTCTGCCAGTACTCCGCCATTCCATCACAGATCACCCCATCGAAATCCAGGGCTAGAATTCGCGCAGCAGCACTCATAAAGTTATTATTCCTTTGATTAACATGGCAATGAGCCAGAGTTTTTATGATTACCTCTGGCTGCGTGTTCGGGGGTTGTAGATTCTACTGGGGTGCAAGGATTCGAACCTCGGAATGTCTGGACCAAAACCAGATGCCTTACCACTTGGCGACACCCCATTGCGATAACTCTCGTATCATAGCACGATCCTTTGGGAAAGTGTCAAGGGGTGGGGGATTTTTTTGTGGG
>JANOPX010000212.1:0-2081 GCA_031422115.1 Chamaesiphon sp. VAR_4_metabat_408
GTATTGTTGATTTGGCTATTGATTAGAAGTATCGATCGAGAAGAAGAAAGTACCCCATTTGTCTGGACAATTCTGATTTTCTCACTCAGTTTTGTTGGGTTGGGATTGATTGTATTTCCATATGTTATTCCTACCCAAATCACGATTTATCAAGCGGCTGCATCGCCCAGTGCTTTAGTATTCATGCTAACTTTTGTCGGCGTATTGATTCCGATTATGCTTTTTTACAATATTTACAACTACATCGTGTTCAGGGGGAAAGTTGTCACTACCATTCATGGTGAATGAGTAGGTAGGCGAAATTAAATGTAAAATGCCAGCCTTGTGCCCTCACCCCCAACCCCTCTCCCAAGCTTGGGAGAGGGGAGCCAGAGCCGCAGGCGAGGGCGGGGTGAGGGCGATTTCCTAATTGTCACTCTCAATTATTATCATCAGTTAATTTGATGCCACGAATCGAGAGATCCAACAGCTCGATCGGGTGTAATATTTTAGTCTGATGTCCTTGTAGCTCCAAATGTTTGGCGATTTGGAGCGTACAGCCAGGATTGGCAGAGGCGATAATTGTTGCTCCGGTATTGACTAGATTTTTGACTTTGAGAGTGCCTAGTTCGTTAGCTGTTTCGGGCTGGAGCATATTGTAGACACCTGCACTCCCACAGCATAATGCTGCATCTAGCGGTTCTGTAAGGGTGACATTCGGGATTTGTTTGAGCAGTTGGCGCGGTTGGACGCTAATCTTTTGACCGTGCAATAAATGACAGGCATCTTGATAAACTAGGGTGAGCTGTTCGGTAGAGATTGGTGATAGCTGGGTAGTAAGTTTAATCTCTGCGAGAAATTCCTGAATATCTCTCACTTTAGCTGAAAAGTCGATCGCTAATTGAGCATAATCTGGATCGTCTTGGAGCAATTCCCCGTACTCTTTCAGGGTATGTCCACAGCCAGCCGCATTGATAATAATTGCATCCACATTCGTCTGAGCAAAACTATCGATCATCTGTCTAGCCAGGGTTTTTGCCTGATCTTCTTCCCCCTGATGATGCGGTAACGCCGCACAACAACCTTGGGCTGGCGGGATGACTATTTCGCAGCCATTCGCTGTCAGCACTCTCACTGTAGCTTGATTTACTCGATCGAAAAACAATTTCTGAACGCAACCCAAAATCATCCCGACTCGATATCTTTGCGTACCTTGCGCCGGAACTAATTCGGGCAGCGTATCTTGAAACGTACTCAGAGATAATTCAGGTAAATTTGCTTCCATCCCCGCTAAATGGGGTGAGATCTTTTCAACTATGCCCGTTTGTCTGACGAGTTTCTGGAGTCCCAGCTTCTGATATACAAATAGCGGAATCAGTAGCAACCGCAGCCGATTGGGATAGGGAAATAAACCAAATATAAACTGGCGATATAACCGTTCGACGAGTGGACGGGGATGATTGCGGGCAATTTGCGATCGCATCGACGTAATCAGTTTATCGTACTGTACCCCCGACGGGCAGGTAGTCGTACAAGCCAAGCAACCCAAACAACTATCAAAATGACTAACCACCGCAGGCGTAAGTTCGATTTCACCCCGATTCAAGGCATCCATCATATACACCCGTCCCCGTGGCGAATCCATCTCCGTCCCCAAAACACGGTAACTAGGGCAAGTAGACAGACAAAACCCACAATGCACGCAAGCATCGATTAGTTTGGGTTCTGGCGGATGTTGGGTGTCGAGGGTGGGGGAGGGCATGGGGATGGGGGGTGTGGGAGGTGTGGGAGGTGTGGGGAGTGTGGGGAGTGTGGGGAGTGTGAAAATAATCTATCCACTATCCACTATCCACTATCCACCATTCACTATCAACTCTCAACTCTCAACTCCCCGAACCACCCACTTCCACAATGGATGAGAGCTGCCTTGTTTGCGAATGTTGCCAACTTGCTGGGTAAGCCGCTGTTGTTCTTTTGTGGGGATGCCCCAGATGATGTTCCGACTTTGCCAGACTAGGGTACCAGTCATCATCCCGACACAGAGGCACAAACCAAAAGCAGGCATCGGCGCGCCAATCAGCCCATATTTGACCGCAGCCCAG
>JANOPX010000213.1:0-4653 GCA_031422115.1 Chamaesiphon sp. VAR_4_metabat_408
TTTATCCTAATCTAAATATTTCAATTGTAACATTAGGCTAACGCTGGTTTAGTCTTTTGTCTGCGTATCTATTTTTAAAACAAGTAACAAATCAATCTAAGTACTTGTCGTGAAAACTGAAGTGCGGAATGTGGGTTTAAACATCTGCCGATAGGGACGCATCCGCACTACAGTTAAAGTCTTCCCATCTAGCTGAATATCCGCCCGACTATTTTTAAATTTCTTCTCCTGTCCCAATTTCATCAATGCCATTTCCACCGATCGATCGAACATTGCCCGATCGATCGCACTCAACCGCACGGGTTTTTCCTGGCTTTTGATATTAGTCGCCTGCATCAGCGGAAGATCGTCAGCCGTAACGGATACCCGATCGTTTACCACCGCCCAACTCGCTCCAATATCGCTACCCTTATGACTTTCCCCATCTTTGAGGTAAGTAATTCCCATGACATTATCCTGATGACTGAGGTTGAACCGGACATCGATATCGGACTGAGCTAACCTGTTGAGCCAAGTCTCCAGATTAGGACGATCGTTGAGAGAAGCAGCAACGCTTCGAGCGAGATCGGAATCTAGGTTAATCCCCTGAGCCTTCTCACGTTTAACCTCCCAAGACGACTTAATTTCCCGCAGCCCAAAGTCTCGCTCTGCTGCTCGGAGAATCGTTTGAATCCGATACCTGTCGAAACTGTCCCTAACGTATTCACCCTTGACACTCACAGCATTAGTAACAATGTGCATGTGGTCGTGGTCGTGAGCATAATCGTGTCCAGGGTCATCGCGATGATGATCGATCGCGATAAACTGACACTCTCCATAGCCCAAGCCATCTAGAATCCGAAAGGCGATCGCTTCCTTGGTAATATCATCAACATCGCCATCCTCTGGGGAAAAAGAGATCGAGAAGTGGCGAACGGGTTTAGTTACCGAACGGCGGAGATTTGCCACCATCCGAAACTCCCGCGCTAAGTCCGCAGGTTCAGAAGTAAAGACACAACCACCGATGATGCGGGGGCGTTTGTCAGGCTCTAATAAGTAATCCATGACTCCACGGAAGCCGTTTCCTTTGCTGATTTTAGCGATAGCCATTTTTAAGTAATAAGTAATAAGTTCGGACGGAGGTTAAGAGAGGGTGGCGAGGATGGCTTGGGTGGCGCGATTGTTGGCTTCGACTGCTGCGCGTAGTTCGGTGGTGTCGATCGAGATCGATTGCCCTGTGAACTTGGCTAGGTGGATTGCTTTGGTCATTTGGTTGAGGTTATTTCCCTGCGCTCTGAGTTCGCGGTAATTTAGCATCAATTTTTCATAGTCGGGATTGGGGATATTTCTTGTGGCTGTGTAAACCCGCTTTAATCCTCTGGCTCTCAAATATTCAGAGCGATTTAAACCCGTCTTTTGAGCAGACTTATCGATAATCCGCAACTCGCGATCGCTCATCCGCACTTCTACTCGCCGAAATTTACCTTCAAGAATGTCAATTTCTTCTTGCTTACTCATGATTACCTATTGAATTATGCTGACTACTTGAGAACTTCAGAACCGATTCAGATTGAGACGGTACCGCTACGCAAAGTAATATGTTTTTAAGGGGATTTTCGAGGTTAACCCTCGCAGCTTCAAATCTTCAATTGCGGCTGGCATGAGGGGGGTTTGAAGGGAGGAACGCCCTCACCAGACTGCACCGACCGTAAATTGCCGCAGGCGATTGTACGGACGGTAGCATGGCTGGCTCCCCTGCCTCACTATCTCCTTCAACTTATACTCAATTCTATGCTTCCACTAATAGATTCGGCTCGGCACAATTGCGGGTAAATTCTATGGTGACTGAGTAATATTCGATCGGGTTACTAATAAGAATTAAGGTGGCAGCTCTCGATTTCGAGCCAATTTAACAACAATACGATTGAAATATTATACAACGATCGAACATTTTACTGAGATAGCTGACTTCGATCGGTCGCAATAGTTGGCATTTCTCAGTATTTACGCTGATTACGCTCGTATTAACTGAAATCTAAGTGGATAATAGAATTCACTAAAATGACGAATTTATGGCTCAATCAACGAGAAGAAAAATCGGCATAGATTTTGGAGAAAGCGATCGGCAACTAAAGAGTATCCATGCTTATCTAGCCAAATCTCCTTCACCACGAGAGACTATTTCTGACGCTTTGATTGCTTGCCTTTTACCCTCCGCGATGTTTCCTCAAGGGGAGGTATCGGAGAAGGAATTATGGACGATTGGGTATCAGTCGATCGATCGATTAATCGCTCAGATTAATTCAATCGTCGATCTTTATAGTCTTGAGGGTATCCCGTTACCAGTTGATGGTTTAGCCAGGAGAGTTTCTTTCTTGGGACAGCCTTCTATTCCACCATCGACTCAACAGCTTCGGAGCATGGATGCGGATTCAAATTCAGATTATGGGGATACAGATGAAGACGAAGATGAGGAGTTTGAATTAGTCAAACCTCCATCGTCTGCAAATTTTTCCTTGTTGATGGCAAAGTAGGTATCGCTCGATTTTCACTGGGTAAATATGGCTAAAAATAAACTTATGTCGGTTGTCATCGATCTTGGAGCTAGTTTGACCAAGATCATTGGCATCTGTGATGGGGTGATGATTTCTGTAGTCATGTCCCCAGAAGTAATCGAGATCGATCGTTTGACTTTAGATGGGCAGTTAAATAGTTATGGTAAAGGCGCAAAATCTCCTAGAGCCACCGTCGAATATTGTTTTGTTGGTGTCAACGATCGTTACTATGCTGTTGGCGATTTGGCACAGCGGTTTGGAGCCTTTCAACGGTTCAAGCCACTCAAGATCGATGCTGCTGCGTACAAAATATTGGCAGGAATATCGATTCTTGCCCATCGTTTTGAGCTAGGGCAAAAATACAATTTATCGATTGGGTGTTTGTTACCACCTGGGGAGTTGGCGGATTGTCGGTTGTTGGAACAGCAACTGATCTCATTTCTGCCTCACTTTGATTCGCCTCTAGGGATGATGAATGTCAAGCTGGTGGGGTCTTGCTTTCACCCAGAAGGTGCGGGAATTCTCGAACTGTATCAAAATCGCCAATCTGCCAATCCCCAATCTAAAGTTGGCGTATTCATGGCAGGTCATCGGAACTTAACTTGTTACATTACCAAGAATGGAGTAGTTAGTGATTTTGCTAGTTGTGACCTGGGCTTCAATAATTGGGTCAAGGAAGTCGTCAAAAGAACCTCTGGATACAAGTTAGAGGATTTGAGTGTAGCGATCGCTAAATATTGGTTGCAGGAGGATAAGGCTGCTCTCCAGCCGATGCTGCGGCAGAAGGAAGAGCAGGCTGCTGAAGAAGAACTTACTCGTCTGATTCAGGTACTGGAATCTACCAACGAAATCTACTGTCAGGCGATTTTCAACTGGTTAGATGAATATTTACCCAGCGATCTGGAGGAAGTAATGATTTCTGGAGGAGCGGCGGATGTGCTCAGAGATGAACTAGTTTACTACTTCGATTGTCGCTTGCCGTCTCGCGAACAGTTAGATGGCAAAACGCCTATTTACTATAGCGACACCGGATTTAACTTACCCAAGTTAGATGTACCAGCAGGATGCCAATCGCGGATGGCAGATGTTTACTGCCTTTGGGAGTATTTGATGCCTAAACCTCAACCTAAATCTGTAACTAATCAATCTAAAATAACTACAAAAGCTGGATAATTATGACTAAGAAGGCAATTAAAACTGTTAAAGCTCCAGCTCCAGATCCAATCATCGATACGACTCCCAAGAGAACGTCAATTGGATTTATGCTGAGTGAGAAGGGTGGGATGGGCAAAACCACCGTGGCATTGACAGCAGCAGAGCAAATGACAGCGGCAAACCATCCATTTTTCCTAATTGACGCGGATGCCTCTACGCCGAATGTGGGACTGACGTATCGGAAGGCGATGTATGAGGGCTTTAGGAATGGTACAACGGTAACGGAGAATCTAGATCTTCAAACTGTTTCGCGGAAGAATTCGACTGCTACTAAGAAAAAAGAGGAAGTTCTGACCCTTCAAGAACAAATTACCTTTACAGGTAATGCTGATGATTACTTTTTGGCTGACCAAATTTTCGATATTGCCAAACAGCAGGATGTGCTAATTGTCATGCCTTCTCAGGTGGCTGCCTACCTCAATCGCTGGATCGAACAGAATGATGTGGTGGGAATGCTGGCAGATCCCGATAATATGATCGATATTGTATTTTTCTTCATCACCAATGGTACGCCGGAATCTCTGGAACTGTTCGTGGAATCAGTTGATGCTTCTCAGGGTAAGATTCCGCACGTCTTGGTGAAAAACTTGGGTGCCCCGACAAATATCCGCTGGGAGCGGGGCGGTTTCGATCCCGATGGCAGAATCCAGGCACTGTTAGATAAGTATGGATTTCAGTCTATTTTCTTTCCAGAGATGCTGATTGCTCCAGAAGACAAGAACAAGATCCTGAGTGAGTATATCCCTTTTAGTGAGGCGATCGATTCTAACTGGATTCCATTTTCCACTAACCGACGGCTCAAAAAGTGGTTGAGAGAAGCGAGTCTGGCTCTTTGGAGTACGGGTTTAATTCCTTACCACCCCGATTACGTTCCTGAAGTGGTTCTGATTGCTCAAGCTGAGGC
>JANOPX010000214.1:0-29874 GCA_031422115.1 Chamaesiphon sp. VAR_4_metabat_408
TCGACTGGTATGTCCTTTTCATGAAAAGGACATACCAGTCGAACCCGCTACCCACAACGTATGTATGATCTGTGGGTAACGCATAGCTTAAAAAGGGGGGAGCATCCGGATCCCCCCCTTTTTTAAGGGGGGTTAGGGAGGATTCTCTAAGGTTTACGAGTGCCACCCGTATACTTTTCAAACACCCTCTTAGAGATTAGTCAATACGCTTTTTATTAGCCACCGATTAAAACCATCCTGACGGATACGCTCCGCGAGTAGGGCTAATGATACAAAGTCCGCCTGAAGCTGTACTGAGATTTAAAGTGTCCTAACCGATGTGGCGAGTGCTACACAAGGCGGCACAAGTTCAACCAATACCCGCGATCCTCCCAACTCCCAACTCTAAAATAATTATCACCGTCGGTATAAACTACATACAAATGCTCCAGCCGGACGGGTGCGGAATGCTGCCATATTACCATCTGGCTCGGTAATCAGTCGTTCGCGACAATCATAATTGGCGAATGGTTGCTCGACACCATCGGTACTAACTACCGCCTGATATTGCCAATAATTCTTGGCACTCCGCTCGATGCTCAGGATACAAACCCGATGATTATTTATCTGGCGGCAAAATTCAGCCCTGACGGGAGTCGTCCCCACCAGCCACAATACCAACACCAAAGACCACAATTTGACTAGATGAAGCACTATCCACAACCTTTGACATCATCACCACGGCATTTATTTTAGCTGAAAAATATCTTGAGGGTTAATGCCAAGTTTAGCCAAGTACTTGTAAACTACTTCTAGACGTTGCTCGGCGATCGATGCTCGTTGTTTCAATTTCTGGTATTTCTGTTTGATTTGAGCATTCGATTCGAGTTGAGCATCCAACTTTTGCTGTAGTTCTTCGATCGCGATTGGTGGTGCCTGAAGCAGGACTTCGGCTGGATGAGGTCGATCTTTGACGACAGATTGTGTTGCTGTTGAATAATTCAATCTAACTTCAGGAGCAAATTCAGGTTGAGGGGCTTGGAGATCTGTAAATATACTAGGAGATCCCGATCGATCGGCAGTGGGCGATTTTTCCTCAACTATCTGAGCCAACCATAGAGCCTTGTCGGTTCGCAGGAGCACAAGTTGACCAGCAATAGTTTTGATATAAAAATTACCAGCACTGATGACGATATCTTGGATTGGATACCAGTTTTCTTTGAAACTCACCAGGATATCCATATTGAACCGACGTTTGTTTTGAAATCTTTCCGTCGGCCACCATTTCTTCCATAAAATTGCTGGATCTGTATAAAGTACCTGGTATCCAGCAGGGGCGATATAGTGCTTGTATTCAGCAAATCCAGCACGAGTGGCATCCCCAATCAGTACAAAACCTTGGGCTTGAAGACTATTATCTAGAGATGCTAGAAAAGGTGAATTTTGCTTGACAATAGCAGTGCGCGGTTTAGTCTGAAGATACATCAAGGCGAGCGGATCGCCATTCCGAGAAATTAATTGGGAGACAGTACCATTAACTTCTAATCGCATTCGATCGTTAGCTAAAAGTTGATTGCTACCTTGGATAAACTTCTCAATTAATTTACTGTCGTCAATCTGAAAAATATTGGACATTTGCCATCGCTCACCGATCGTATGAATTTATTATTCCCCAAATCTGGCGATTTAGTGCGATCGAGATCGACTACGCCATCTCATCAAATCGCTTGTCTCTTACTAACACACACATTTCAGCCCAGATTGGATCCACATCTCCAACCCAAAGTTAGGCGATTAGTAGTAAATTAATAAGAGATCGGCGCGATCTTAAAAAGGCTTAAATAAGCCATTGTGCTGAAGTGCCAGTCTTGAGGAATTAGCTAATCTAATCTATAACCTAGAAAATAGCCCAATGTTGAATAGTCAGATCCTTCGTCAATTACTGCCCTGTCTAGTTTTAACTAGTGCTCTAGTTGCAGTTGTGCCCGTCGTCAAAGCTAATAGTCTGCCGGGATTCGTCCTCTTCAGTGGTGTCGATCGATCGGATCAACTCAGTTATCGCCTAGAATCTGGAGATCGTAACGCTACCGATCGATATTATCTCAGGATTCCTGGCTCCAAGATCGATAGACTTGGTGCTGGCTCGATTCAAATTACTTACCCCGACTATTACAAGGGTAAGTTTGATGAAAAAAATATTGAAGTATTAGTTGGTGATAAAGCGGTTGCAGTGAAATCGGTGAAGTGGGATCGGCAAAAGTACAGCCTCCAAATCGATCTCGCTCAAAATGTCAAAACCGAGGGTGAGATCCAAGTGGTGCTCAGTAACGTGACAAATCCCGATCTAAGTGGCATGTTTTACTTCAATTGCGAAGTCAAGAGTAGTCCCGAATTTCCAGTAGCTCGATATGTGGGCACCTGGATTCTTAGTATTGATTAATTGAGGATAGATCGTTTTACAATCCAGGGTTCTATGGCATAGATTACTTAATTTGTGCCGCTTTTTTTTAAATAAAGGTTAGTTATCCATTCAAGATATGTCTACCGTGAGTCTAGTCGATCGATAGTTGCACTCAACCTCGAAAAATTAGCCAGGAAAATAAATCAACCGACAAGTGAGGGATTTTACAACAAAGGAGGGAATGCTATTGTTAGCCGCTCATCAACCCTCTGAGCTAAATCTATCTAAAATTTTTTGAGTAAACTTGAGAATAGTCTATGCCAAGCACATCCTATATTTCAGCACAATATGACCGATCGGCACCAGATCTAGAGATTGTTGGCATAGACATGGATGAGGAAACTCTACGCGCCTCTCTGCCAGAATTGTTTGAACCAGATCTAGATAGCACCGTCGTTCCGGCTGCTTCCCAGAGTATATACTATAGCAAAGATTTAGTTCGGATCTACCTCCAAGAAATCGGCAAAGTTCGGTTGCTCAGACGAGATGAAGAAGTCTCGGAAGCAAGGGTGGTACAGAGCTATGTTCACTTACTCGAACTGAGAATTCAGGCGGCTGAGGAAGTCCGCACCGGAGAGAATAAAGATAAAACCCTCGCCGAATATGTAGAATTTATCGAGATTCACGATCGATTGACGGCACAATTAGGTCATCGCCCTTCCCTCGAACGCTGGGCGAGTACTGCTGGAATTCCCCTCGCCGAACTCAAACCCAAACTAGCAGCGGGTAAGCAGCAATGGGCAACACTAGCCAATGTGACAGTCAGCGAACTCGATGCCATCCAATCCAATGGTATTCGCGCTAAGGAAAATATGATTAAGGCGAATTTGCGCCTAGTCGTATCTGTCGCCAAAAAATATCAAAATCGCGGTTTGGAACTGCTAGATTTGATTCAAGAAGGGACGATGGGGTTGGAAAGAGCTGTGGACAAATTCGATCCTACCAAAGGTTATCGGTTTAGCACCTATGCTTATTGGTGGATTCGCCAAGGAATTACTCGTGCTATCGCTACCCAGAGTCGGAATATTCGTCTCCCCGTCCATATTACCGAAAAGCTGAATAAAATCCGCAAAGTTCAGCGGGATATCAGCCTAGAAACGGGGCGCACTGCCAAAATGTCGGAAGTTGCTAAGGCAATGGACATGACTCAGCAACAATTGCAGGAAGTGTTGATGCGGATCCCGCGATCGGTATCATTAGATATCAAGGTTGGGAAAGATCGAGATACTGAGCTAGGCGACCTCCTAGAGGCTGTAGAAGTCACTCCAGAGCAATTAATGATGCGAGAGTCACTTCAGGGTGAATTGGTACAGTTGCTGGCTGATTTGACCGATCGAGAACGGGAGGTGATTTGTCTGCGGTTTGGACTAGGCTACAATCAAGCTCATTCTCTCGCCGATATCGGCCGAATCTTGGAATTATCCCGCGAGCGCGTCCGCCAAATCGAAGCCAAAGCACTCCAAAAACTCCGTCAACCCAAACGGCGGAACCGCGTACGCGATTATTTGGAATCGATGAATTGATGAGGGGTGAGGGGTAAGGGATCTGTAGATGGCTTTGTTTATGAATCTAATGACGCTTTTACTAGAGATTCATTCAAACAAAGCCCTCCTCACTAGCGATGTAGGCAGGGTGGTTTCATACACCAAAAGAAAAATGCAAAAACCTTAGTATTTAGTCCTTAACCGCCCTCTGCGTTGGCGACAGCCTGCCGTAGGCATAGGCAGACGCTACGCGAACGATTGAAATCGGGGCTAATAGCGAAAGTCCACTCAAGTGGACTGTTGGCAACAGGAGTCAGGGGTAGGAGGGTAGGAGGGTAGGAGGGTGGTAGGGTAGAGTGTTATTGATGCCCATTATCTACTAGTCCCCCAGTCCCCCAGTCTCCCCCTCTCCCCCTCTCCCCCTCTACCCCAAAGCCCCAACAAGCTCCCCTAGCCGCTCCTCCGAGACTCGATAGACTTCGCCGCAGAATTCGCAGGTAGCTTCGGCACCTTTATCTGTGGCAATCATATCTTTGAGTTCGGCTTCACCGAGGAGTTTGAGGGCATCTAGCATCCGTTGTTCGGAGCAAGGACATTCAAACTTGAGTTGCTGCTCGCCATCCAAAATATCCAAACCCAAATCTCCTAATAATTCTTCCAAAATATCGGGTAGCTGTTTGCCTGCGGCGAGTAGGGGGGTAAAACCTTGCAAACCGCTGACTCGTTCTTCTAGTAGCGTCACCAAAGACTCATCGCGTGCGGCTTTGGGGAGGACTTGAATCAAGACTCCCCCAGCAGATTGAACACCACTGGCATTCATTGATACTCCCAGTACCAAACCGGATGGTGTCTGCTCGGAGCTAAATAAGTAGTGAGCGATATCGTCACCAATTTCGCCAGAGACTAGATCGACGGTACTTGAATAAGGACGACCATAACCCAAATCGCGGAAGACATACACAAATCCTTCCGAACCGATCGCTCCACCAACATCTAGTTTACCAGTAGCAGTGAGTGGTACTTCTACTTCAGGATGATTGACATAGCCGCGAACTGTGCCATTTGCCCCAGCATCCACCATCAAGCCACCCATTGGGCCATTTCCCTTGACGCGGATATTCACCCGCGAGAACTTGACTTTCATGCTGGATGCTAGCAATAATCCAGCCGTCATCGCTCTGCCGAGGGCATCAGTCGAGACAGCCGAGAGCCGATGCCGAACTCTGGCTTCTTCGGTAAGGCTGGTGGTAATCGCCCCTACTGCTCGAATCCCCCCACCTGCTGCCGTTGCTCGTATCAGTCGATCGATCATAACTCACCTACGCATATTCCTCTCTATATTTTAGAGCTTGCCTAGTTCAGATTCCAGTCAACTAACGTAAGTTGCTAGTTATTCTCTGAGAGAGTCTGTAGGGAGAGGGGGAGGGGGGGACTGGGGGACTGGGGGACGGGGGGACGGGGGGACTGGGGGACTGGGGGACTGGGGGACTGGGAGACTGGGAGACGGGGAGAGGATTGATTTGTATGGCACCAACTCCCAACTCTCAACTCCCAACTCCCAACTCCCAACTCCCAACTCCCAACTCCCAACTCCCTAAATGAACCCCTATCCCCGATCGCAATTTTGTAATAAAATTAACAATAGTCATCTAAATCGAGAGCAGTTTGTGTTAAATCGTCATCGCTGGGTCATAAATCTAGTTGTAGCTGTATCTCTGTTAGCTCTAACTGGATTTTCATTGTTTCCGATCGTCAATTTGGTACTAGATGGTGGTGGTGCAGTAGCAGCCGAACCAAATGGTAGATCTACTTCGCAAAATAGTCAACTTCGAGCTACAGCACAGGGATATACTCAGGTACTCAAACGAGAACCCGAAAATCAAGTCGCACTTAAGGGCTTGCTCGATGCTGAGTTGCAGTTGGGGGATGTCAAAGGGAGTTTATTACCGCTCCAAAAAATTGCGGCTCTCAATCCGCAAATTCCAGACTACACGGTACTTTTGGCTCAAACCAAACTATATTTGGGAGATCGAGATGGTGCTGTAGATAGTTATCGAACGATCCTCAGTCTTCATCCTCAGAATATTAATGCTTTACAAGGATTAGTGAGTTTGCTGCTAGATTCAAAGCTACCGGAAGCCGCAATCGGTGAAGTCCAAACAGCAATGGCAAAACCTGCGATCGATCCGGATAAAACACCATTGAAACTACTTCTGGCGCAGATTTATATCACCCAACAACGCAATGCAGACGCGATCGGGATCTACGATACTTTGATTACAAGCAATAAGGGAGATTTTAGGCCGATTTTAGCTAAAGGGCTGGTGTTTAAACAGATGGGAAATCTTTCCGAAGCACAAGCTTTACTGATTGCAGCCAAAGATCTCGCCCCGGCTAATTATAAGGATCGGGTGGATAGACTGGTGCATGAGATAGATTTACCAAAAGTAACTACTTCGCCAAGTGTAAATAGTTCTGCGCCTTTGGTTGCTCCAAATGTTGCTCCGGTGGGGAAAGTTGCACCCAAAGCTAAGTAACTGCGTAGGTTGTTGCCCCTCCCCAGCCCTCCCCTTGCCAAGGGGAGGGAGCCGGAAAGCCTCTCGCATGGGGGGTGAACTGGAGCAAGAGTGAGATTTAGACGAGGTTGCGATCGGTCAGGATTTCATAGCCATCTTTGGTCACGAGTACGGTATGCTCGAACTGGGCGGATAGGGATTTGTCGATCGTTACGGCCGTCCATTTGTCGGGCATCATTTTGGTGACTTTGGATCCGGCATTGATGATGGGTTCGATCGCAATTGTCATTCCAGCTCTGAGTTTGACATTGGGCATTTCGCGCGTGCGGAAATTAAATACCGATGGTTCTTCATGGAGATTTCGCCCTACTCCATGCCCGGTGAAATCTTCCACGATACTAAAGCCATTGCCTTCTACATGGTCTTGAATTGCTCCAGCGAGGTCTAGGAGGTATGCACCCTCTTTCACCTGTTCTATGCCCTTGTAGAGGGCTTCTTCGGCAACGCGGATTAGTTTGGCAGCGGCGGGGGTGACTTCACCCACACCGATGGTAATGCAGGAATCGCCGTGAAAGCCCTGGAAATAAGCTCCAGTATCGACTTTGAGTACATCCCCTTTCTTGATGACTTTCTTGCGGTTGGGGATACCATGAACTGCTTCGTCATTGATGCTCGAACAAATACTGGCGGGAAAGCCATACAAACCTTTGAAGCTAGGAATCGCATCCATCGCCCGAATCCGTTTTTCGGCGTAAGCATCTAGATCTGCTGTCGTCATCCCTGGCTCTACCATTGTCGAAATTTCTTTCAAAACTGTCGCCACGATTCGCGCTGACTGTCGCATGATCGCAATTTCACGCTCGGTTTTGATTTGGATGCCTTTTTGTTGCTTCTTTTCGCGGGTGGCTTGGGGTTTTAGGAGTAAGTCGCTGAGAATGTTCATGTCGGGAGGGTAACGCAGAGGGCGCAGAGTAAAATGAGTACGCAGAGAATGGGTTAGAGGGGCAATGTGGGATATTGGTAGTCTGTCAGTCCCCACTACCCGCCAAAGTTGTAAGTATCTGCGAGCTTACGTTATTTATTTTAGTGCTTTCTAGGGCGATCGAGTGAGGACGCTTTGATTACGCGCCGATTTTACTACTGATTTTTGGCATCGGGTTTGAGGGCAAATGTGGCAATTAGGATGCCCAAAATGGATAGAATTGCTGTGGGAATAAAAGCATTGGTATAGCTACCGAAAATGTCTTTGGCACTACCTGCAATTAGTGTTCCAGCTAATGCTCCGGCTCCATAAGCTGTAAAAACTATCCCATAATTTCTAGTATAATTAGCTGGACGAAATAGAGATAAAGTTGCCACGGGAGCAATTGCCAACCAGCCACCTAATGACATCCACAGCAATCCAAAGCTAAAAAAGTAGTTAATAACTTGACCTTCTTTTGTATTTAGCATGACGATCGAGGCAATTAAAATCATCATATAAGAGATAATTGCTGCCTTTTTGGGCTTGAGTCGATCGGTTAACCAACCAAAGATTGGCCGCCCAGCACCATTAAAGATAGCGAAAATCGATACTGCTAAAGTAGCTGTATTGGTGTCTAGTTTGATGATATCTTTGCCAACAGCAGTTGAAATCCCAATCGCCATCAAACCTGCCAGAGTGCCGATCGCATAGCAAATCCACAGGGCGAAAAAACTCGGCGAACTGAATAAATTATCGGTTTCTTTACCACTCGAACTAGGCGTAGAAATCGTCGTAGTTTGCCAGTCTGCGGGCGGAAATCTGAGCTGAGTAGAAATCGCCAACAAAATTATCGCAAAAGCTATGCCCAGAATTCTAAACATCCCGTTCATACCATAGCTTTCGATTAAAGATTTCGCCAGGGGTGCGGTAATCAGTGGCGATATCCCAAATCCAACGACAGTCAAACCAACAGCCAATCCTTTTCGATCTGGAAACCATTTCGCCGCCAAAGAAATGGGTACGCCGTAGACAATCCCCACCCCAGCTCCAGCGATGACACCATAGGTAATTACTAATAGGGGAATACTCGTGGCAAAACTAGAGAGAAAGTAGCCCAATCCGACGATCGTACCGCCAACCGCAGTCATTTTGGCTGCACCATAATGCTCGATATATCTACCTGAGATCGGCATGACAACAGCAAATACTACCAGCAATACGGCAAAAGGCAACAAAGTCTCTGTCGCATTAATCGTCACACCTGACTTTGACAATGCTTCTTCTAGAGGCTTGCGAAAAATACTCCAAGAATAAACTGTCCCCAAACATAATAGGGTGATGATTCCGAGTGGTAAAAATAGCCATCGACCTTGTTGAGCCGGAAAGCCAAATACTTTCAATTCATTTGTCATATTTATTGTGCCTGCTGTGGTGAGAATTTATTATCCAATCTTACTACTCAAGTTTGCGAAATGATAAAAGCGATCGACGATCTGCTCTATATGAGCAGATAACAACCGCCTTGGCGGTTAGGATCCAGCGACTGAAGTCGCCGCTTGTGATGCAAAGTCCGCCTACGCGGACTGAGATCTAAAGTTTCCTAATCGATGTGGCGACTGCTATAGAAGCGGCTTCTTAGTCCGCGAAGGCGGACTTTGTATCGTTAGCCGCGACTTCAGTCGCTGGTTAACAACAGCGGATTAGGAGTTTTGGAGGTAAGGATTGTAGACTAGATCTACGAACCCATTTGTCTCAGAAATGCCCAAGCATCCCGATTACCTCCAGAAGATTCTCACCGCTACTGTATATGATGTAGCGATCGAATCACCCCTAGACCCCGCCCCCATCCTCTCTCACCGCCTCAAAAATCAGATTTTGCTCAAACGAGAAGACATGCAGCCCGTCTTCTCCTTCAAGCTGCGGGGAGCCTACAACAAGATGGCAAAACTCAAGCCGAAATTATTGGCGCGGGGGGTAATTGCAGCTTCGGCGGGAAATCACGCTCAGGGTGTTGCCTTGGGAGCGAAAAGACTGGGGACTACTGCTACCATTGTGATGCCGACGACTACACCCCAGATGAAAATTGATGCTGTCGCCGCTAGGGGTGCGGAGGTAATCTTGTGTGGGGATAGTTATGATGATGCTTATGCCTATGCTTGTGAGCTGGGGAAGGAGCGGGGATTGACTTTTATCCATCCTTTTGACGATCCTGATGTCATTGCTGGACAGGGGACGATCGGCATGGAGATTGTGAGACAATATCAACAGCCGATTCATGCGATTTTTGTGGCGATCGGTGGTGGTGGATTAATTGCTGGAATTGCGGCTTATGTGAAGAAATTGTATCCCCAGATTAAGATTATTGGGGTAGAGCCAGTGGATGCAGATGCCATGTCTCGATCGCTCAAAGCCAAGAAACGGGTTAAACTCGATCGAGTCGGATTGTTTGCCGATGGGGTAGCGGTAAAGGAAGTGGGGGTGGAGACTTTTCGGCTGTGCAAGAAGTATGTGGATGAGATCGTGCTCGTAGACACCGATGATATTTGTGCGGCGATTAAGGATGTATTCGAGGATACTCGATCGATTTTAGAGCCTGCGGGGGCATTGGCGATCGCTGGTGCCAAGGCTTATATCGAGCGAGAAAAAATCGAGGGCAAAACTCTCATCGCTGTGGCTTGTGGGGCGAATATGAATTTCGACAGGTTGCGGTTTGTGGCGGAGCGAGCGGAAGTTGGCGAGCAGCGGGAAGCAATTCTCGCCGTGACGATTCCTGAAGAGCGGGGGAGTTTTCGCCGCTTTTGCCACTGTTTGGGGACGCACAATCTGACGGAATTTAACTATCGGATGGGGAATGCTACCCAAGCACATATTTTTGTCGGCGTACAAGTCCAAAATCGCGCAGATACTGCAACTATTATTGACAAATTAACCGCTGAAGGTTTTGAAACTCTCGATCTCACCGATGATGAGATGGCCAAACTTCATCTGCGTCATCTGGTGGGGGGTCGATCGCCGATCGCGCAAAACGAACTCCTGTATCGGTTTGAGTTTCCAGAGCGGACTGGGGCGATCGTCAAATTTCTCGATAGTATGAATCCCGATTGGAATATTAGCCTGTTTCATTATCGCAATCATGGGGCTGATTATGGACGGATTTTAATTGGGATTGAGGTACCTACCGCCGAGATGAAAGTCTGGGCTGATTTTCTCGATCGTACCCCATATCGTTACTGGGATGAACGAGAGAATCCGGCGTATAAATTGTTTTTGAGCTGAAGCGGCGGGGGATTTTGGATTTTGGATTTTGCGGACAGGCGATTACCTCCGGTAGGCTTTGCCAACGCGCGGTAGGCGAGTGAAACGAGACGTGTCGTTAGACGGTTCCCTCCGCGCTGGGCGGGTGACCCGCCTAGCAATGTGTTGCACCAAGCAGCGGATGTAAGGGAGTGTTCGGGTTCCTAGGGCAAGTGGAGCACACCAAGCAGGATTTTGGATTGAAATTTAGGCGTTGCTGATTCAAGGTATGATTTGCCAATTATGCGAATGCTAGAACCCTTGGTAGGGGCAATTCATGAATTGCCCCTACCAGGGGTTTCATACATCAATTCAGCAACACTGAAGTTCACCCTCTTACATTGCTAGTGAGGAGGGCGGGTTTGAATGAATCTCTGGTAGAAGCGGCATTAGATTCATAAACCCGCCCCTACAGATCCCTGACCCCTGACCCCTGACCCCTGACCCCTACTTTGGCTCTGTTTGCACTGTGGATGGCTCAGTAGTTGATGATGAGGAAGATTGGAAAGCATAGATACCGCCGCCAGCTCCAATGATTATCGCCATCAAGAAGCCTATTTTGACCCAATTCGATAGACTATTTTCATCATCTTCTAGTTCGGTGATTTTGGTGATGGCGTTAGTTGGGGGGATATTGCGATTGACAGCAGACATTATCGGTGGAGTAAAGTGGGAACTATCGTCGTAGCCCAATTGGGGTGTAGTTGGGGGTGAGTAGTCAAATTCTGGCTGGATGGGAGGTGAGTAGATAAATTCGGGCTGAGTGGAAATCGCCGACTGAGTTGTAGCTGAGAAAATCGGCCGAAAGGGTGAGATCCCATCGGGTAAGATCGTGACTAGAGTTTGGACTGGTTTCCAGTGATGTTCGCTGAGTTCGGGAATCCTAGTGCTGATGTAAGATTCGAGGATTTCAATATTTAGATCGTGGTGATAATTGAGAGCTTCGAGTAATGCTGTCGTAAATAATCCATGTCCCAATCCTGATGATTCATGGGAAAGTTCGTGACTTTGACAAGATAGAAAGGTGGGAATTTTGTATTGTCTAGCTAGTTGGGCGGTGACTGTACCAATTCCTTCACCCAAGGATACACCACCAACGCGATTGCCATCAATGAAGACGAGGACATTGAAGCCCAGGCTTTGTAATTGTCGGTAGAGTTGGCGAATCGAGATACAGGTATTTAGCAAATCATCGGCTTTGCCATCGATCGGCACCAAGTAGTCTTCACCTCCAGTACTAATACCATGACCGCTAAAAAATATCCAGAGCAAGTCTCCAGCTACAAGTGTCTCTTGACACCACTGCTTGAGCCACGACTCGATATTTTGCCGATCTGGGTAAGTAGATCTCCCGCCCAGCATGGGAGAACGATCGGAGAGAAGCAAGCACTGCTCTGGACTCCAGCCAGCCGCATCGATAAAAAATTGCTCAATTGCAGTAGCATCTTCCACCCCATATCCCAGCGGCTGGAAAAACTGATACTGGTTAATGCCGATCGAAATACATGCCTGATTTGCCATTTCTAAAGTTATAACTACAGTTCTCAGTTGATTTGTTTATTTTACCAGACAGATACATTTAATCCGGTAATTCACGGGGTTCCGTGGTTACGGAATATAGCAAGTTAAATTTCTCTAACCAGGGGGTATCTCCCAAAGCTTTCAACATAATATTGATCGCGCCGTTTACATCTCTAGGAATGGAGTGACCACAACTAGGGCAAACATATTTTTTGCATCCACCTAATTTTTGGTGGATATGTCCACATTTTGAACAGGTTTTACTCGTATACTCTTCAGTCACGTCTACTACAGAACTACCGTATTTAGTAGCTTGATGCTTCAACGTCTGCTTGAATTGATAATGACTCAAAGTCATCATTGCTCTGGCAGATTTTTTATTAATCTTTCTCTTAGCCTTGCAAACCATTTGTGAGGTTTCAAATTTAGGCAGGAAAATTGTCTTGTAAGTAGTTGCAATATAATCAGCGGATTTTTTATGCAACTCAGAAATCAAGCATTTAATCTTGATTCTAATTTTAGCAGATGATTTACGCAATGTAAATCTTAGCCGTTTAAAACGATTACCTCTAAGGTTGCTGATTTTTGACATCAGCTTGTCTAAATTGCTACACAGTCTATAAATTCGACCAATATCACCGGAACCAATCTCGATAATGTGGCTACCATCAAATCCTGTAATAAAAGTTCGGATACCTGGATCGATCGCTAAAACTCGCTTTCCTGCTGTGGGAATAGGTTTTAAACTATCAACTAAATAACATATAAACCACTGACCATTTATTAATGAAAGGGTTGGATCGTGACTAATCTTCTCATCGATAGTTTCTGCCGCTCTATAAGTTAATCCTTTTGTTGCTTGAGGATAAAAAGTATTATTCTTCCAATTGCTCGTTTGAAATCTAATTGTTTTAGCTCCATCAAACCTGCTTCTATATTTGGCATAACCACCCAATTTTTTAGCTGCTTGATGAGCATCAAATGCTTGAAAAACTGCTGCTTGCCTTGGATTATATGGACAATTGTCTACCCATTCGGGTGCTTGAGACATTACTAGTTTACGTAAATCGTATTTACCAATCTTATTGGTTTTTAAGTGCTGCCCGAGCTGATTAATCGCTTGGTTGTAGCACCAACGACTCGCTGCTATCCACTGATTCCAAATCCTTGCTAGTTTCGGTTCTGGGTAAACTCGGATCTTCTTTGATAGTAGACTTGTATTTCCGCAATCCGTAGAGTCGGCAACTGAAACAGTGGATAATACTGAGGATATCTTCAACAAGTTCTCGCTCTGGAGACAACTCTGTTCGGCTGAGAACCACGAGTTGGCAATCTTTTTGCTCACATAGCCATCGGATAAGATCGACACCGAACCTTGCGAGTCGGTCTTGATGTCCGACCACAATAGATTCGATATTTCCTGACATGACTTGTTCCAAAAGGGAAAGAAGCCCTTTTCTTTTGAAGTTGAGTCCGCCGCCGATGTCTTTGTAGAGCTTTCCTTTTGGGTATTTTTCTTGGAGGAAATCAATTTGTCTTTGGAGATCTTCTTTTTGCTTGGCGGAGCTGACCCTGGCGTAAAGAGCTGTGCTGCGCGGCTCCGCCGCGACGCTAACTCTGGTGTTTTGACTTCCGAGCACGGAGTCGATATCATATCTGCGTTGGTTCTTGGGTGTTCTGATTGTGATGATAAGTCCATCACGATCCCAATTCCTGAGCGTTTTTTCTGAGACATTGAGGTATTCGCAGGCTTTGCGGGGTGGCAAAAATTTAGTCATCCCTCATTTTAAACTATTTACCGGAAGTAGGTAGGATTTACCGGATATTTATTGTCTTGCAAACAACAGTCGCAAAACCCAAAATGGTATTACCTCTCTAGAAGTAGGGCTGTATCCAAGAGATGAATGGTCGATCGATCTTCGCGGGCATAGATCGATTTCACACATTGAAGATTATTGCTCTGCTCCAAGCTATGTGCCTCTAGAAGGGGTACGAATGCCGAAGATGCGATCGAAGTAATACTTGGTTTTGAATCGATTGGTAGGCCGATTAGACCTCGCGCTGGAGATTGCAGGACGATCGAATAGCTACCCTCGTGGGCGAGAGGATCGATCGTTCGGAGTGCATCGAGGGACGGAATCACGATTGGCGGCTGTCCAAAAATCTTTACACCCACATCAATCGCCGCAATTTCTTGTCCTTGGTAAGTAATGAAGATCGCGCCCGTACCAACAGCGTCGCCATAGAGCCGTTCGAGGGTGGTGACTTTGACAACGCTATCGAGGGCTAGGGCAAAAGTCACAGATTGGAGCTGGAACACAATTAGACGTTGTTTTGCTTCAGCTCGCTGTGCAACCTGTCGTCGCAGTCTTAACGGAGAATAAATAGCCATCGGGATAATGAGTCTGAGAGGGAAGTACTAGCTATAGTTCCACATTCAGCTTCCAAAGTTGCATCGATTTGGACGAATAGATCGATTCGAGTAGGGTCTAATGTCATTTTTGAGATCTCAACGGGGAAAGATAAGTAGGAATAGATCGACTACCGTAAATTGCAGTAATCCTTCACAACATCAAAAATCGTTAGTGCATCATCTTGCCCAACTGACATAGTATCTGTCCACCAAGTTATGAGATTTAGCCATGAACCAGGGTTCTAGCAGCGTTGCTGATACCGAACGAACACTAAACCCGATGAAGTTATTAGAGCAATTAGCTAGCTCCCAAGCTAAAGGTTGCTTGCGTGTCACCAGCAATGATGTTGTGTGGTTGCTGTATTTTTATGAGGGTAAGTTATTTTATGCCAATCATTCACTCGAACCAATCGAGCGACTAGAGCAGCATCTGCGTCGAGTCACTCAAAATCAACTCAGCAATCAGGTGTATGCCGATTTGCGCGAACAGTTGAAAGATGCCAGTGGAGAGGCGACATATCCTAGCCCTGAATACCAATCAATTCGTTGGTTGATTTCCCACGAGCATATTACCGAGCAAATGGCAGGTAATCTGGTCAAAAGTATGACCAAAGAGGTGTTGCAATCCTATTTGCTCGTCACCATTGGTACTAGTAAAATGATCGCGCGGGAGGCATCTTTTCCGATTTGGTGGAGTGGTAATTTTCTATTTATTACCAAGGAATGTCAGTCAGAATTGCAGTCTTGGCAATCTTTGCAGCCAGCGATTAAATCTCCTTATCAACGGCCATATTTGCTCGATACAGAGCATTCCCTGCTCAATCCAGATATGAAGATTAAGTTGAGTAAAATCTTAATCGGGTTTAGTTTTCGGCAACTATCTTTGTTGCTCAAACAGGAAGAATTGACTGTTGCGAATAATCTACATCGGTTGATAAATAATGGTATTGTCGGCTTGAGACCACCTCAAGCACCATTTGACAGGTTGCACCAATTGTATCTGTCTGATGAAGATCGCAATCGCTTTGATGATAAAGAACAATCGGTGACAGAAACCCTTGCGGCTGTTGCTAGTCCAGATCCGACATCACCAGGTACCACAGAACTCAACCAAGCCACTTATAAGATTGCTTGTGTTGATGATAGTCCGACAATTTTGCGAGAAATCAATCGGTTTTTGGATAGTGATAGTTTCAAAGTATTTCCGATCGTCGATTCGGGTACAGCTTTGATGAAGATCATTCGGATCAATCCTGACATCATTTTATTGGATGTGGGAATGCCGACGATCGATGGGTACAAGCTCTGTTCGATGTTGCGGAAGCATCCAGCTTTTAAGAAAACACCGATCGTCATGGTGACTGGAAATACAGGCATTATCGATCGAGCTAAAGCAAAAATGGCTGGCTCGACTGACTACATGACCAAGCCATTTACTCAGTCGGGATTGATTGAAATGGTCTCAAAACATCTGATGGCGGAAAGTAGCTAAATATTGGCGAATAGTCTCCTTTTTTATACTTTTTGGTGGAATAAATATTCTATTTGGAGCTTACTAAAATGACTCACTATCGACAATAGCTATAGTTTCAGTATCTTCATTTCTGAAAAATCAACAGATATTCAGACCGTTCAAACAATATATTTCACCCTGTAAAATCTAGGTATATCATTCAAATGGTTAAGGTATTGATCGTCGAAGACACCCCTTCTGAAATGCAATTGATGACTCTTTATCTCAAAGATAATGGGTATCAAGTAATATCGGCAAATAATGCCAAAGATGGACTAGAACTAGTCACCACCGAAAAGCCCGATGTGGTGATCACCGATGTAGTGATGGAAGGGATGAATGGGTTTGAGTTTTGCAGAGTATTGAAAAAAAATCCTGAGACAGAAAAAATTCCCGTCATCGCTTGCACTTCTCGCAGTCAAAATCTAGATAAAATGTGGGGCAAAAAACAAGGCGTAGATGTCTATATCACCAAACCATATTCTCAAGAAGATATTATTGATGCGGTCAAATCGGTTTCTAAATAGGGGTCAGGGGTGGGGGGATTTTGGATTTTGGATTTTGCGGATGTAAGGGAGTGTTCGGGTTCCCCTGCTGGTCGGGTGACCCGCCCAGTTGACAGTGGAGCACACCAAGCAGGATTTTGGATTGAGGACATAACAAATACATTCACCCAGTCTCCCTACCACCCTCCTACCCTACCACCCTACCACCCTCCTACCCTCCTACCCTCCTACCCAACCACCCTACCACCCTACCACCCTGACCCATGACCCTCAGCACTCTACCAAAGCGACGACATTCGAGTACTACTGGCGAGATGTTCTTGCGATTTCGGCTCGACGAGCAGACTACCGCAGTAGTACCGATGCCCCAGACCCAAGAGGCGATCGTGTTACCTGTTAGTCGGCTTTCTGTCATCCCCAATTTGGCTGCACCGATATTGGGACTATTCAATCGTCGAAGTAGTCTGGTGTGGTTGGTAGACTTACCAGAAATGCTCGGTTTGGAGCCATTGGATCGACATCGCCAGAGCTATGATACAGTCCTACTCAAAGTGGCTGAAAACCCCTTGGCAATTGCGGTACAGGAAATTTTGGGGGTGGTAAGGTTCGATGCTGCCAATATCAAATCACCGATCGGTAGTTTCAATCCCGCTTTTACACCTTATCTACGGGGGTGGATCCTCCAGGAGCAAGAATTGGTATTAGTTTTAGACCCCGAAGCGATTATCGATGCCGAAGTTCTCAAGTGAGTTGGGAGCGAAAAGTGCGGTCTTGGGGTTTCCCCAAGTAGAGCACCTTTTCAAGACAGTTGGGAGTTGGGAGTTTGTTTGTAGGTGGCGATCGATGGAAGAAGTATAACTCATCATTTTTGCAGCAAACATTCATCCCCCAGTCAACCCGTCCCCCAGTCCCCCAGTCCCCCAGTCCCCCCGTCCCCCCGTCCCCCAGTCCCCCCGTCACCTCACCCCTCACCCCATGACTCAATATAACAACCTCTTCTCAGATTCTTCAGCGCAAATGTCTAAATTTGCTAGCAGTAAATCGGGTGCTAGATTGAAGTGGAATCGACTTAGTTTCAAAACCAAAGCTACGCTAATTGCGATCGTCTTAGGACTCGCCCCCATTACCGCAATTGGCACTCTCAGCTATCTCCAGATTAGTACGGCACTCCAAAATCAGACCACCCAAAGCCAAAAAGTGCGGGCTGCGGCAATCGCCGACAAATTCAATCGCTTTATCTTCGAGCGCAATGGTGATATCGAAATTCTCGCCGCCCAACCAATTTTTACCGATGCTAAATTATCAGCAAGTGTAACAACCGCCGATAAAAACAGTTTATTAGACCAATATGCGACTAGCTATCAGGTCTATGATAGTATTGCGATGTTCGATCTCAAAGGTAATGTCCTCGTTCAGAGCAAAGGTAAACCATTAAGCAATCATCTCGATCGTCAATACTTTCAAAAAGTCCTCAAAACTGGCAAAACAGTTATTTCCGATCCAGAGCTATCAAAAAGTACTGGCACAATGGTCGTCCACTTTGCGGCACCAGTTAAAGATGTCGCCACTGGTCAAATTATCGGTGTGGTGCGGACTAGAGCACCGATCGATCGGCTCGAAGTCCCACTCAAAGACTTTACCAGCAAGAGCGAAGACTATCATATCCTCGATCTAGTTACTGGCAAAGTATTTATCAGCTCCAATGGTGAGTATTTAGGCAAGCCAGAAGATGCCGATATGCTTGCCGCACGGACGACAGGTGGTACCATAACACATCAAAATCAGGTTGGCAATAGTGCTGGAGCGGGATCTGCTGGTAAGACGATCGAATTAATGACTGCTGCACCCTTTGGCAAACTGGAGGGGATGTCACAATTGCCCTGGACGGCTGTAGTGTCAATCGATAAAGATGCTGCCGAGGCGACTTTGAGCGGACTATTACTGACAATTCTCGCTGGAGCGGGTTTGACAGCGATGTTTACCGTCGCTCTGGCGACATTCTTTGCCGAGCGAGCAGCAAAACCCATCGCCGCAGCCGCTAAGGTAGTCGAACAAATCGGCCAAGGTGATTTTGAGGTTCAGCTTGATGTCACCAGTGAGGATGAAGTCGGACAATTGGCAGGTAATATCAACCTGATGTCTAACCAAATCCAAGGATTACTGCTCGAACAATCCGAACGCGCCAAACGTACCGAATTATTTGCTGAGGTATCCCGCGCGCGGAAAGTTGAGGATTTGCAAGCACCATTATCGCAAGTATTGATCGAAGCAAGAGAAATCATCAAAGCAGATCGAGTAGTAGTGTATCGCTTTTATCCAGACAATCGCGGCTACATTGCTGGAGAGTCTGTCGCCCCCGGTACTATGTCTACCTTGAATGAGCACATCCAAGATCCCTGCATTCCTGACGAACTCCTCACCGCTTATGCTCAAGGTCGAGTGGTGGCGAATAATGATGTCAGTGGTGCCAATTATCATGCCGATCACATGAGCTTATTCGACAGATTACAAATCAAGGCAAATCTTGTCGTGCCGATCGTCCAAAGTGGTAATCTCCTCGGACTACTCATCGCCCACCACTGCCATCAAACCCACGATTGGCAAGAGTGGGAGACAGCCTACCTGACCAAATTTGCCGAACCAATTGCGACATCCTTGGCTGGTTTCTCCATCTCTGAGCGGGGACAATTGGAAGCCGCCAAACAACGAGACAAAGCTGTCAGAGAGCAGTTGTTGGCGAATATTTCCCGGTCTGCAAATGCTGGCGAGATGGAGGCTCCACTGGGCTATATCCTCGAAGAAGGACGGGCAAAACTCAAAGTCGATCGCCTAGTCATTTATCGCTTTTTCCCCAATTATGGCGGTCATATGGTGGGGGAAGCAATTCTACCAGGGTTTGCGAGTGCGATGGACGATCGAAATCAAGATGCCTGTATTCCCCAAGCCCTGATCGATTCGTACGCAGATGGCAAACCTGTCGCCAATAATGGCCCCGATACTTGTATCCCTGAAGAGGTGATGGCAGGATACCGTCAAGGTTTTGCGGTAGTGAATAATGATATTACCCAAAATAATTATCATCCCGAACATTTAGGATTGCTCGACAGGCTGGAAATCAAGTCCAATCTCTTTGTCCCCCTACTCCAAGGTAGTACCGTCCTCGGACTGCTCATCGCTCACCACTGTAGCGAAAAACATGTGTGGGAACAGTCGGAAATCGAATACCTGACTGAGTTCTCGATTCCCATTGGTCTATCTCTGGGTGGTTATGCAGCTAACGAACGCAGTCAATATGAAGCCGAGCAATCTAGTAAACGCGCGGACAAAGAACGTCACCAAAACGATGCGCGTCAAGAAGAACTCATCCGCCTACTGACCGAAATTGAAGGCGTATCTGAGGGAGACTTGACAGTCAGATCGGAAATCAGTGAAGGGGATATCGCGATCGTCGGCGACTTCTTCAACTCCATTATTGAGAGTCTGCGAGACATCGTAACCAACGTAAAACAAGCCGCTACCCAGGTAAACGGCTCCGTCGGTGAAAATGAAATCGAAATCCGCCAACTGACCACCGCCGCCAGTAAGCAAACAGACCAGATTCAGGAGACTCTCGCCAAAATTGAGAAAGTTACCATTTCGATCCAATCGGTGGCTACAGATGCCCGTCAAGCGGCAACTGTGGCGACATCTGCCGCCTCCACCGCCGAAGTTGGCGGACAAGCAATGGATCGGACAGTAAATAGTATCGTTCAACTCCGGGAAACGATCGCTCAAACCGCCAAGAAAGTCAAACGACTGGGTGAATCCTCCCAGCAGATTTCCAAGGTGAGTAGATTGATCGAACAAATCGCCCTCCAAACCAACCTCCTCGCGATCAATGCCAGTATTGAAGCCGCTCGTGCGGGTGAAGAAGGACGCGGTTTTGCCGTCGTAGCAGAGGAAGTCGGCGAACTAGCCGCCCAATCCGCCGCAGCAACCAAGGAAATCGAAAAAATCGTCGAAACCATTCAACGGGAAACCAGCGAAGTATCCCAAGCAATGGAACTCAGCACCAGCCAAGTAGTCGAAGGTACCCAATCAGTAGAAGAAACCAAGGCGAGTCTCAAACAGATTATCGCCCTATCCAATCAAATGGATACTTTCCTCCAATCGATTTCGACAGCCACCATCGATCAAGTCGCCACTTCCCAAGCGGTGAAGCTAGATATGGCAGCAGTCGCCCTGATTTCCGAGCAAACCTCCGATTCTTCCAAGCTAGTATCCACCTCGCTCCAACAAACCGTCACCATCGCCCAAGAACTTCAAGCCTCTGTAGGTAAGTTTAAGGTTAACGCCGATCGAAATTAGTCAGGGGCGTAGGTTGGGTTGAGCCTCGTTGGCGTAGCCTTTCGCCCCGAAATAACCCAACACCCCAGGCTCTCTCGAAACCCAACACCCCATGAGATTCCGTAGGGTGGGCAGTGCCAGCCCTTTCAACGTGCAGCTTGCTCCGGCTCCCTCCCCTTGGCAAGGGGAGGGCTGGGGTGGGGTAGAATCAATGCCGATTGTGCCAATTGAGAACGAGTTTGCAGCATTACAGACTAGCTGTTTTACACGTTGAAAGGGCTGGGTGGGCAATGCCCACCACAAGGGTTTTCAGCTTTTCCACCCCGATCGATAACCACCCTAACCTACTTACAAATTCACCAAAATAACAGCGCGAAAATTTAGCAGATAAAATCGCTAAGTACCAATATTTATTAGATATATATCGCCTAAAACCCAGATGATGGGCAATGCCCACCCTACGACTCTCAACCTCACATTCCTGGCATTTCGAGCCGCTCAACCCCACATTTCTGGCATTTCGAGAGGTGGAGTTGGGTTTCGAGGCTCAACCCAACCTACGATCCCCCTCACTTCCAACTCCCCATGATTACTTCAGATCGCGAACAACAAATCAGACTTCAATTTCTAGAAGAAGCAACCGATTACTTGGATAGTATTGAATCGGGACTCATCGGATTGGGTACTGGTGAAGTTAGCGGCAAGGAATTGGACGCAATCCTCCGAGCAGCACACTCGATCAAAGGTGGTGCGGGGATGATGGGATTTACTACCCTCGCTAGATTGGGCCACCATTTAGAAGATTATTTTAAAATAATTCAATATGGTAAAGCCGCTAAACCCAATCCCGAACTCGAACAATTATTACTCAAAACAGTTGACAGATTTCGGCAAATTGTCGCTCTCAATCGTCAAGGAAAAGATGCCGATGAAGCTTGGCTGAGTACTCAAGTCGAGCCGATCTTCGATCGATTGCGCGAAATATTAGGTGATTTTAACCCTGAAGATGAAGCAAATATGTTGGCTTCCGAATCGGGCGAAGATATTCTCACCTTTCTATTTGAATCAGAAGTCGAACGCTGTCTGACAGATTTGGAAACGACCATTGCTAGTGCAGATCGCCGCAATTTGGGCAATGAATTATTGGTCGCAACTGAAGAATTGGGCGGTTTGGCGGAAATGGTCGAACTGCCTGCTTTTGCTAGTTTATGTCGATCGGTATCGATCCATTTAGAATCCCAACCCCATCAGATCGATCGAGTTGCAGATCTAGCAGTGAGTGCATGGCGACGGACTCAGGCGATGGTATTAATCGGTCAAATGACCAATCTACCGATCGAAATCGAGCTACCTGGATCGGGTATCCCGCCGATGGAATTGCCAGATGAATTGCCAGATTGGAGTACGATTGAACGGGTTGAAAGCGATTCCCCTGCAAATCTAGCGGCGATCGATCTAGATGATTTTAGCCTCAATTCATTTGAAGATCTAGAACTCGAAGAACGAGCGAGCTTGACTAATTCGATCTCGGTCGATTGGCAAATCGAATTACCAGATCTCAGCACCCTTGCCGATCCTTTTGGTACCGATGTTGTCGAGAGAGTGTCATCTTTTTCAACGATTACTAGTAGTGGAGATCTATTAGATTCAGATCGAGATGTCGATATTACCTTCGACCAATCTGATTCGTACGCAGAAGATTCAACCGAAGAAGATTTCACCCCAACAGACGATGCCGAAGATCTCGGCGACGACTATTTAGACGCATTCGACAGGGTTGATATGAGTGGAGATCTGTCCCTCGAAGCCGATGATGCGATCGATTTATTCTCAGCCCTCGCCGCTTTCCCAGTTCAACAATCGGGCATTCTCCCCCCCAAACCCGCCCCAACCAAACAAGAAGATTATCTAGAGCAAGAAATCAACGATCTCTTCACCGCCCTCGATGCAGCTCCCGAAGTTGCTGGCGAATCCCATCATCACCAACAGCCATCTCCAGATGCTCAAGCAGGCGCAAGCCAAGTCGCCGAGCAAACTATCCGCGTCGCCACCAAACAATTAGAACAGCTCGGCGATTTATTTGGCGAACTCACAATCGATCGAAATGGCCTAAATCTCCAACTAAAAGGCATCCGCTCTCTTGTCGCCACCCTCCATACCAAAGTCCAACAATTAGAACAATCCAATACTCGGCTCCGCAATGCTTATGCCACCAGCACAGGCTCAAACCGCCTCCAGAGCGAAGAAAGTACCGAACAACCCAGCACCGATACCTGGACTTCGACTTTATCCACCGATTTAAGCAGTCAATTTGACATCCTGGAATTCGATCGCTACAGCGAACTTCAGCTCCTTTCCCAAGAAGTCATGGACACCATCGTCCAAATCGAAGAAATCTCCACAGATCTAGATCTCCAACTCAATGATACCGAACGCACTACCCGCGACCTCAATCGCACCGCCAAACAACTCCAAACCGGACTAACTCAAGTCCGAATGCGCCCCGTCTCCGATCTCTTCAATCGCTTCCCCCGCGCAATTCGCAACCTCTCCATCCAACATGCCAAACCGATCGATCTCAAATTCAAAGGCGGTACCACCCTCATCGAAAGAAGCGTCCTAGAGGCCCTCAACGACCCCCTAATGCACCTCGTTCGCAATGCCTTCGATCATGGCATCGAACCCAGTGCCGTGCGCCGAGCGAGCGGCAAGAGCGATCTGGGGACGATCGAAATCGCCGCCATGTATCGCGGCGATCGCACGGTAATTACCATTAAAGACGATGGCGGTGGCATCGACCTAGATAAAATCCGCGCCAAAGTCAAAAAAATGGGCGTAGACGATAAACAAATCGCCAACTTCAAAGACAGCGAACTCCTCGATCTGATTTTTGAACCAGGCTTTAGTACCGCCGAGAAAGTCACCGATCTATCTGGACGCGGCGTAGGCATGGATGTAGTCCGTACCAATATTCGATCGCTCAATGGCGATATCATCGTCGATACCAAACCGGGCGAAGGCAGCACATTTACCATCACCGTCCCATTTACCCTCTCCGTCGTCCGCGTCCTCCTCGTCGAAATCAAAGGTCTCTGGTTCGCCATCCCCAGTAACATCGTCGAAGAAGTCATCTTGCTCAATGCCGAGCGCATCGTCACCACAGGCGAACAGAAAATGCTCCAATGGGAAGGCTTTTCTATGCGCCTCATCTCACCCCAACAATATCTCCATCTCCCCTATATCAATTCCCAACTAGCTACCAATGACATCCCCACCATCGGCTGCCCGACTGTCCTAGCGATCGATTTGGGTCAAGATGTAGTAGCCCTTGAAATTGACAAATTTTGGGGCGAACAAGAAGTCACCGTCCGCCAACCCCAAGGTAAGATTAAAATGCCGCCCGGATTTACAGGCTGCACGATCTTGGGCGATGGTAGAGTCGTCCCCCTACTCGACGCGATCGAATTTGTCCGCTGGATCGATGGTAGCCAGCAAACAGTTAATAACGTCGAATCACTAGCCGCCAGAATCAACTTTGAATCTCAAGTATCGATCGCTCCCCAACAACGTCCCCGCATCCTCGTCGTCGATGACTCCATCAACGTCCGCCGATTTGTCGCCCTCACCCTCGAAAAATCCGGCTACCAAGTCGAACAAGCCAAAGACGGCCAAGAAGCGATCGAAAAACTCCAAGCAGGTCTCTCCGCCCAAGCCGTAGTCTGCGACATTGAAATGCCCCGCATGGACGGCTACGGCTTCCTTGCCAGCATCAAAAGTCAATCTCAGTTCAAAAACATCCCCGTCCTCATGCTCACCTCCCGCAGCGGCGACAAGCACCGCAAAATCGCCATGAACCTCGGTGCCACTGGCTACTTCTCCAAACCCTTCAAAGAACAAGATCTGCTAGCAACTCTGACAGAATTAGTCGGTAAGTAGGGATAAGGGGTCAGGGGTCAGGGATGAGGGGTGCAAAGTATAGTAACCCCCAACTAAAATCTAAGGTAAAGTGCATGTGAAAACCAAGCTAGCACACCAACCATCCATACGCAGGGGGGTTCGGGGGGGGGACGTTTCCCCCACCCGACGGGGGGTCTGGGGGTCGGAACCCCCAGATCCGGGTTCCCCCCACACCAAAAAAACTCGCCACCCACAAGCTCTATTCATTTACCGATACGCTTACTACAAGCATCTTCAATTGATGCTCACCTCTAACCTGCTATACTGGAAAGGCTGTGCCTAATTATTAAGAGACTCCTATGGCAGTTCCTAAGAAGAAAACGTCAAAATCCAAACGTGACAAACGCCGTGCCACTTGGCGCAACAAAGCTGCAATCCAAGCTAGAAAAGCACTCTCACTAGGTAAATCCGTCCTCACCGGGCGTTCTAATAGCTTTGTCTATCCTCAGCCCGAAGAAGAAGCAGAAGCTGCCGAATAATACTTGGTTATTGGTTATTTCCAACTGGCGGTTGAAGAAATCATCCAAAATTAGCCACCCTAGTAGTAATAACCAATCTCCACCAGCATGTGGACAAACCGCGTGCGGAAGAACGCTATAGTTAGAAAGACAGCATGATAGAGATTTAATTGCTTTCTCTGTGCCCTTCATTCTTGGTTTCATGTCTCCAACTGCGGAATTAGCGTTAGTGTTCTTGCTGATCTTACTCAATGGTGTCTTTGTGATGTCAGAGATGGCGATTGTCTCATCACGGAAAGTCAGACTGCAAAAATTGGCAGATCGGGGCGATCGCCGTGCCGCAATCGCGCTAGAGTTGACACTGACTCCTCATCGCTTTTTGCCGACAGTTCAAGTGGGAATTACCTTGATGGCGATTCTATCGGGTGCTAGGGGCGAAAGTGCCATCTCAAATATTCTCGCACCCCTATTAGAACAGTGGCTATCACGTCAGTATAGCCAACCGATCGCTTCAACTATCGCGATCGCCATTATCACTTATCTGACGATCGTCATCGCCGAATTAGTACCCAAGCAACTAGCTTTAAATAGTCCCGAAAGAATTGCTAGCATCGTCGCCGAACCCATCGATAAAATTGCGCGCCTATCTACTCCAATCATCTCTGCATTGAGTGGCTCCACCAACTTTTTCGTCAAGCTCTTGGGCATCAAACCTTCTTTAGAGCCAGATGTCACCGAAGAAGAACTCAAAGTGATGATCGAGACAGGCGGTATATTTGAAGCATCCGAACAGGATATGATGGAAGGAGTATTGAGTCTGAGCGATCGCAAAATTGGTGCGCTAATGACTCCTCGCCCCGATATTACCTGGCTAGATCTAGAAGATTCGATCTCTATCAACTGTCAAAAAATCCTCGATAGTGAATATTCTCGACTACCAGTTTGCGAAGGCGAACTCGACAGAGTACTGGGTATCATCCATATTGCCGATTTACTCTCCCAAACCCTCAAAGGCGAAGAACTAAATCTCACCACCGCCTTGCGTCAACCTCTATTCATTCCCGAAAGTATGCGGGGTTCCAGCGTACTCGAACAGTTCAAGAAATTTGGTACTCATCTCGCGATTATTGTGGATGAATATGGTGTGGTGCAGGGATTAGTCACCATGCACGATATCCTCGAAGAGATAGTTGGCGATATCAATGATACTAATGAAACCCCAGAAGAACCACAAATCATCGAACGCGATGATGGCTCCTGGCTCCTAGATGGAATGCTATCGATCGAAGATTTTCTCGAACAATTTGAACTACCCGAAAGCTCGATCGATCGAGGCAACTATCACACCCTCGGCGGCTTTGCCATCATGCAGTTCGGCAAAATCCCTATTTCTGGCGAACATTTTCAATGGCTACATTTGAGATTTGAAATCGTCGATATGGATGGCAAAAGAGTAGATAAAGTTTTGGTTAATACAGCAGAAGTTGCCGAAGATGTGAGCTAATCGTTGGCGTAGCCGCGCCGAGAGGTAATCGATACAAGTCATATTCTGGCAAGAGTTCATGTTCTAATTCTAAATTATCCTTTTTTATAAACTTTTGCTGAACTAATAAATCTCCGCGTGTAAATCCCCTCTTGGGAGGGGTGCCCGTAGGGCGGGGTGGGTAAATCTATGCGATTAACAAGCAACTCCAAATATAACTTACCTACGTTAGCTTGCTAATGATGCGATGGTTGGGAGATAATTTGTGGGTAGCGGAGACTTACCCACCCCGCCCTGTCGGGCACCCCTCCTTGGAGGGGATTTACATGCGAGAAACGTAGGGTGGGCACTGCCCACAGACTATTTACAACCGAAGTAAAAAGACTTTGAGATGTTGAATTTTATCGATTACCTCTCGGCGCGGCTACGCCAACGATCTTTACAGATATAGTTCACAAAACGTGCCAAGGATAATCGACCTTAACCACTCCGAATATTCATATTACTAAATCGAAAGTGGTTTGTGGGCAGTGCCCACCCTACAACAAATTAGTTTATTTAACTTGATAGTTTAGGAAGATTTTTTATGGATTATCACCTGGCTGTAGACGGTATTGTTCGCGAACACTCAATAATTTAGTAGTTGAAACATTTGCTTCTAATACTTCCTTTACTATCAAAAGCTCCCCATCATGCTTTAGATTGATTACTCGCCGAAGTTCTTTCACCTCGTCACGAGAAATACCTAGCTTATCTGCCATTCGGTTATGAAGATATAATTCTGAAGCATAGATTCGCTCATCTGCAATGGCAATCTCCCAAGCAGTACATAACAGTAGGCGATGCTTTAATTTCTCTGCATTGCTCTGTTTACATGTCTTTTCACGATATTCATCCTCGAAAAGGATACTCGTTTTCATCACTTCATCAAAAGTTTGACGTTTTTCAATTGCATTCCAAACTAAATCTCGCTCTTCTTTTCTAATCCCAGAAGTAGTTATAATTTTATCTATCGTATCTTTTTCTTTATGTGATAGATCGCCATCAATCCATGCTATCGGTAAAGATGCTATTAGGATCTCCGACAAGAATTTACTCATCTTAGCAGCTTCTTCTTTATTTTTTAGACCTGTCAAGCCACTGTAAATTCCTACTGTAGCTAATACGCCCAATCCAACAGGTGCCGCAAAAGTCAGCAATGAATATGTCGAAGCACTAACCACAAAACCTGTTGATATGCCAAACAAACCTTGCAAACTTGTTGCAAGACTAGCCTGTACTAGTACTGATGACGCGACTGTTGACACTCCCAATCCAGCTAAAGCCCCTACACTTGCACCTGTACTTACCGTAGATATGTCCTTTGTCCAGTCCTGGCCGTTATTTAGGCTTAATAATTCTGTATTTATATCATGATATTTGGTAGCTGCATTCTTACCAATATAAATATTTAATTTATCTAATTGATCTTTGATATAGTCTTGATAGGATCGACCATCAACGTCAATACCCTGCTTGCTACCTTCTTGAGAAATTTTTGGACTGATATCACTAATAGCCGACTTAACTTTCTGCCATGAATTACCAAAAATACTTTGTAGACCATTAATGTCAGCTTCTATATCATCCAATCCAAGAAAACCTTGTTTTTCAAGTTGCTTTCGATAATATCCTTGATTCATTGTAAATATCGTGTCCAATACTGCCAATGCAACTACGATTGCAATAGCAGCCGCGATGGAACTGGTAACAGCACCAATCAAAGGTATGCCTGTCAAAGGGATAAGGGAATACGCCATAAAAGTCGTAATACTTCCGATTACTAGGACACCCGTAGTCAGAATCTGACGATCCTTGGCAGATGAATCTATGTCGGAATACAGAACTTTGAGGAGACGAAGATACAGAGGAATCTTCGGGACACGAGTTAGGGCAAATTTGATGACTTCACCTAACACGGGAACCAAAAGAGCAAAAATTGTACTGAGTAGAGGTAAAACTGCTTGGATAACAAAAGGAGCAATAAGTGGCATACAAAAAAAGCTAGAGGCTGTCGAGCTTATGTTACCCATATTTAGCAAATTTCATTTCATCTCGATCTCGATCTCGATTTTAACCAGGAATTTGTGAACGGTAAGCTTCGCTACTGAGTAAATCGATCGTTTCCTGGGTCGATCGATCTTCGCTTGCAGCTAATAGATTAACTGCTTTGGCTAATAGTCAAAAAGTCATTTGACAGGACGATTTACCCGAATTAATTTACCATCGATAGATTCTTCGTCTCGCAGTGCCATATCAATACAATCGGCAAAAATATCCCAATCATCATTTCTACTGCAAATTACAATTCCACTATGGCTTTTCACCTGCTTGTGGAGATTTTTAAAGTGATTATAATTTAGTGTTATCACTGCTCGATTCTGACTGATGGCGAAGTCCAATACGTCTTCATCAGGAATTCTTTGATTATCCTTTCCCGCTTCTCTTGTCGTTAATATATCGTAGCCTTTTTCTCTGAGTCTTCTCACTACTGGAATTTCAAAATTCTCGTCAGCATATAACTTAATCATCTATGCTTCCTGATTCACCGCAATTGCTTGGGCAATTTCAGTAGAAAAAGCCTCAGCATAAGCCCAGGCATTATCTAAATCTGCTGCCGTCAATTGAGGATAGGCTTCAATGATTTTGTCATCGTTAGCACCCATTTGACGGTATTCAACTAGGCTCCAAACTGGAATCCGCATATTTCTAATACAAGCATCGCCGCCAACAACTCCAGGTGTTTTAGTAATTCCAGTCCATAAATTAGTTTTGGCCTGAATCAACCGGACGATCTCATCTTGTTCGTCTGACGATAAAGACAAAATTTGTTGCTTTAGTTCTTGGGTAATCATGCCATCACTACTTCTTACACTACCGCTTCATCCTATGATACTCGATCGAATTGTCAGATCGCTCTTTAGATCTGTCTTTGACTAAGGTTAAGAGTAGGGGTAATG
>JANOPX010000215.1:0-2256 GCA_031422115.1 Chamaesiphon sp. VAR_4_metabat_408
ATACTTTGCAATGTCCTGAAGCTAAATCTTGAGGTGCTGTCTGAATAATCTCGGTCAATAACTGTCGATGCAGGTTAACTCTTGCTTCAGCACCCTGCCAATTACCAGCGGCGAAGTGCGCTCGCTGCATTTGATAACTACCAAAGAATCGATCGATAAGGCTAGGTGCTACTCGATAATAACTTTCAGCAGCCACTGTCGCCTTGTGATACAGAGCTTGACTGGAATACATATAGCTCAAGAGCTGGAGCGCACTGAGCCGCTCTGGCTGGATCTGATTACATATTTCTGCTATTTTCACCACAAAGTGGGTAACATCTTTCTGCGGTAGAATTTCCCACAATGTACATACAAGCTTGTCAATCAGAACACCTTGTTCCGTTGATGTCAATCTTACGCAAGATTCGATCGCTTCTATACTGGCTTCAGTCCGAATATCAATTAATGTTCCTATTGTTCTCTCTAACAGCTTCTCATCGATACTTCCAACTGCATTCGTCTGTAAGAGATCATTAACCTGCCACTCAATCAACAACTCTGGTGTCAATGTATCCAGCTTTCGGTTCAAACAGAGCGCGTGTAGGACATTTTGAACGCGATCGGGTGCCAGTGTCCAGATGTGTTGCCGGAGTAACCAAGCTCGTTCTAAATTTTGTGTTTCTGCTTGGTAATCTGCTTCTTGCTCTAAAATTTCGAGCAGATTCTCAGTCAAACAGTAGATCTCACTTTCGCTGGCTGTGGCTAAGGGCGTAAACCAAGCAGCTTGGGCATCATCCTCTCTCTCTGCTAATAAGTAAGCCACGCCCAGATACCAGTAATTACTGACTACACTCTCATCAGCTGCGATTGCTGTCTCATAGAAATCGATGGCATCTGGCAACTCTCGCTCCGAAAAACCGTGCCTGAGATCGATCGACGCACTCGCTGGACTAGATATAGATGCCTGCATAAACGAAACCTTAACAAAGGACAGAATCGTTCTTCAGTATAACTACCTCTAGTTCGAGACCAAATCGAGGTAAATACGGAACAAAATTAATCACATCATTTTGCTAACCGTAAATTTACCTAAGGGATGAGGATTTAATAACTTGCAATTCTCCCTTGGGTAGGGGCAATTTATGAGTTGCCCCTACCCAAGATTGCGGAGATCTCAAAGTTGTATATTATTAAATCCTCATTCCTAAGTGTATTGATAGAGAGTAGTTAAAACATATATCTCAAATCGATGTTTGAATCGCCACCAACGATAACGCCCCACAGCGGCAGCCAAACATCCGATCTGATGGTTTAGAGGCTCAAAGTAGTATGAACATTACCAGTAGTAGTACATAAAGGAGCCGATCCTATTCTCTCAGCAGGTTCAACAGCAGCGACACCGTTTTTGATATGTTCGCATAAAACAGTTGCAATCACACTCTGATTAGCAGTGTTGTCAAAACGTTGAGCACGACCACTGTAAGCTTTGAGTGCATTGTCTCTGACATCTGCGGTAATGGCAGCAGTGTCAAGGGTGGCACCAGTAATTGTATAAGTGTAGTTTATAGTAGTGCCAAGACCATTCGCACCAATATTATCAACAACACTACCGATTGCGAGAATATTAAATGTGCTTGCAAACTGCTGATTTTCAGCACGGTGAGAGTTTTGAGTTTTGTTAACTAAAACAACGTTTTGCTTGGCTTCGGATTGCTTGGCTTTAACACCTTGATTGAGGAAGTTAGGTAGGGCAATAGCAGCTAGAATACCGATGATAATAATTACAACTAGGAGTTCTACTAATGTGAATCCTTTTTCGCTATTTTTGCGGTTGTTGAGGTGTTGGAGGAATTTAGCTTGTAGTTCGGTTCTCATTTTAAATATTTCCGATTGGGTTGGGGTGTTTCGTTTGCTTCGTGTCCTCAGCTTACCCACTTCTTTCGAGTTACCTATCACCCTTAGCAAACTATTTTTTAAATATCTTTTTGAACTGGCGGTTATCCCACTCCAAACCCAAAAAATCCCCTCCTCGGAGGGGTGCCCAACGGGCGGGGTGGGTGGATCTCCGCTATTACTAGTCTCTATGTGTTGAAATAAAATGTCCAACCCAACTATCTACACACTCCACCCGATCGCGATAAACTAGAATATTGCTCTCTTGTTGTTCAGAATTTTATGTCGCTGCCGATCGTTGCTATTATAGGTCGTCCCAACGTGGGTAAATCCACACTCGTCAATCGTTTGGCGGGAGCGCGGGAATCGATCGTGCATGATGAG
>JANOPX010000216.1:0-4128 GCA_031422115.1 Chamaesiphon sp. VAR_4_metabat_408
GATATAAATGCGGCAAATAACATTTTGGCTGCGGGACTCGCAGTGTCAGTCTGTGGAGCAACTGTAAGACCTGAAGAGAGTAAATCTCGGAAGGCTGGTGCTTTGAAGCAGAAACCTAAATAGCGATGTTTAGGAATCCCCATGCTCATCTGAGCTGGGGAGGATGTCAATACTCGCTACTACTATCTTCGATCGATCCAAACTGTCAGCCGACTCGAACCATAGATTTGAGATAGTCTAGAGCTAATTCTTTGCCCGACTAGATATAATAGCCATATCTACCACGAACTAATTGTATTAACTCAGGTCGATCGCTATGACTGGTTATACTGACACGCAACTCAATGTCTGGCTCAGAGGTTTACTTGCGATCGCTTGGGCGGATGGCGACTTTACGGCTGCCGAACGCGCAACTATTATCGACCTGACCCAAACTGACCTAGCTCCTGGGAGCGATTTACGCCATCTCGACCCGATTTGTACTGATGAGTTAGTGGCGAGTTTCGGGCACTGTTCTCACATGGCTGAAAACTTCTTGAGGACAGCGATGATGGTAGCTTTGGCAGATGGTGTTTATTCACCTCCAGAGGCAACCTTATTACGCAAATTCCACCAAGCTCTCAATGTAGATACCCAAGTGTTGGCCGCCTTAGAAAGTACGATGGTAAGTGGGAGCACAGCCGAATTAGGTGTCGCAAATACCCAAAAGATCGATTCTTTATTACCCGTGCGAGAATGGCTGGATAGTTTGGAAATTCACGATCCCAGATTAGCTCGATTCCTATGCAAATTTATTCCTGCTCAATGCCCATTTGAACGGGATATTACACTGTTCGGATACAAAATTGTGCATATCCCGCCATTATGTAAACTTAATCCACTCTATGACCAAACTGTCGGTTTACGTTTCCGCGCCCTTTCCTACCTCGTAGATGAATGCGGTGAAGATGTTTCAGTATATTGTTCATAACTTTTCCGATCGACAATCATTTTGCCAGCATATCGATCTGGTGCTATCTCCGCAAATCGTTCAGCAGCTCCGTTGGCGGTAGCGGAGCGTTTGCCCGAAGCAGGTAGCTGCTCAATTAGCCGCCCAGGGCAGTCAAGAGATCGCTATTTATCTCAAACATCTAGCCGCAGAAATCCATCATGGCTGGCTGCAACCCAACGAGCAACGTGGGCGATCGTCAATATCGTCGCCACAACCCAACGGCCAGATCGAGACCCCGATCGATCCAGAGTTAGCAACGGTAAGCAGACTACATCCAGCGGCAGGACAATTTGTTGCAGCAAATCCAACCCCAAGATCGTCGCCGCCAACCCAACGGCCAGATCGATGCCCCGATCGATCCAGAAGTAGCGACAGAACCCACTATGGTATATGTCAATTTTGGAACAGGTCGATCGTCATGGCTGGATTATTTCTAGTGAGGAAGTCGAACAACTAATTGGCACGAAACCACATTGTGTCCCAGGTCATAACTCTTTTGTGCGGGGATGCTGGAAATTTGTCAAAGCTGGCAAGATCGGTACGCATTCTTCCTGGCGAGTCATCAAAGAGATCTCAGATCTGCCAAGCAATGTAGCACCAGAGCCAGAGAATCCAGAATTGGAAGCACAGTTATCATCACCCTGGACTGAAACTAACTAGCGACTCGATCGACGAAGTGCCTATATCTTATTTGTATTATTCAACTAACACTAGCTAACCCATTTTTACCACATTAAGAGTTATTGTGATTTCATAACTCTTGAAAAATGTAAATCCACAATATAAATAATAGGTAATCGATCGAATAAGTACTACCGAATTCTATTTTAGAGTAATTGCTTCCCGATCGGTAGAATTGAATGTACTTAAATAGAGAAGTGGATTTGAGTTCGTCTGGATATTAGAAAGGAAGGGTAATTTTATGACTATTAAAAGTATTGTCAATTTCTTTGCAGTAGTAAAAGAAAACAAGTCTTTGCAGAGAAAGGCTCAAATGGCGGCCGATGTTGAAACTATTGTTAAGATTGCCAGAGAGTGCAACCTTAACTTTACCAGCACGGAATTACAGTCTTTTTTAGAGAAAACGCCTAACCAAGATTTGGCCTCGAAGGTCAATCCTGGGATTGGCAATCGATTACATGTAAGTCCTCGGTAGCAAGATGTGGTGGATGTTAGTTGCCGTGGATCGATTACGGATCGATCCACGGCAACTAACTTAGACTCATCAATTTTAATTAATTCTTGCTTTGAAAATAATCACAGGTTCCTCAACTTCTTTTCGTAAAATTGAGACGATCGACTCTCAAGCAGAATAACGAATGGTAGTTAGGAGGATCGTAAATTATAAAATATTTTCAACGCATTGATGAAGATTATGCGATCGCGGCACAACTGACACCAGTGCAGATCCAGCAATTGCCCCACGCGGGGTTTCATTCTGTGCTGAACTTGCGATCGCCTGAAAAATCGGGGGTGTTATACAGTAATTAAATACTCGCCCCGATCGATTAGATTTCGGGTAACTGTCATCATGAGAATCGATGCAGACAGAACATTCTAAACCTCCGCCAATCGCCCAAATCTAGTTGCTGACAGTAACGTTCGAGGTTGGATTGGGACGCTGGGCATTCGGGTATTCTTGGGCGCAAATCGCGGCTGACTACAATTTGTGCCAAGGTCGATTGATGGCAATTGGTTTGGTTCTATTCTTATTCGCGCCGCTGATTGCTACCACTCTGCTGGGGAAAGCTGCGATCGTCACCGGGATTGTGAAATTGTTTGGTTATCCGCTCAAAACCGCTCTGAAATTTGCCACTTCATCTCCTCACCCGCCCGTAACGGCACGAGTCCAGATTCCATAAATGGCAATTCATCAGGAACGCGCCAAGTCGTTTTGGTCAACGTAATTTGGTCGGTATTGCGCGGCAGTTGATAAAAATCTGGCCCATAGAAGCTGGCGAAAGCTTCGAGTCGATCGAGGGCATCAACGCTCTCAAACGCTTCTGCGTATAACTCCATCGCGTGCAGAGCCGAATAGCAACCAGCGCAGCCACAGGAACTTTCTTTGCTGTTGCGATCGTGAGGGGCACTATCGGTACCCAGAAAAAACTTGGGACTGCCCGATGTGGCCGCTGCCAAAAGTGCCAAGCGATGCTCCTCGCGTTTCAAAATGGGCAGGCAATAAAAATGGGGACGAATGCCGCCTGTGAATAGGCTGTTGCGGTTAAACAATAGATGTTGGGGCGTAATCGTGGCAGCGACGTTGTGGGCAGATCGGACAAACTGCACCGCATTTGAGGTGGTAATGTGTTCGAGCACCACGCGCAGTTTGGGAAATCGCGATCTGAGTGGGATCAGGTATTTCTCGATGAACACTTGCTCTCGATCGAACACATCAATATTGCTATCGGTCACTTCTCCATGTAATAACAGCGGCATGTCCACCTGCTCCATCGCTTCAAAGACGCGATCGCACTTCCGAATGTCCGTTACCCCGAAGTCTGAGTTGGTGGTTGCACCCGCTGGATAGTACTTCACTGCTTTGATAAACGGGGCTGCTTTGGCGGCAATAATCTCTGCGGGGCTAGTATTATCCGTGAGGTAGAGTGTCATCAGTGGCTCGAACTGCTGGCCAGACGGAATCACCGCGACGATTCGATCGCGATAAGCCTCAGCATCGGCTACCGAGCGCACTGGAGGCTTCAAATTCGGCATGACGATCGCACGAGCAAACTGACGCGCCGTGTGCGGCAGAACCGCTTTGAGCGCATCCCCATCGCGTAGATGCAGGTGCCAGTCATCGGGTCGGGTAATTGTGAGTTTTTGCATCCTTCAATCATAAAACAGTTGGCGATGTGGAACCGATGTGTTTTGATAATCGGGTCGCAATTTCAATCCCGATCGCACCCAAATACTGCATCACTGGAAAATGTAGCAGTATTGAATTTGAGATGTAGCCAAGTTCACGAGCTACCACCAATAAAATTAAGGGAAAGCCAAGAAAAGATCGATCCAATATTAAATTGGATTACCTATAATACTTATAAACCACTTTCGTAATTTGGGAAGTCGCTCAATCTGTTCTTCAACTTTTGCCATTTCCTGTTCTGTAAGCTTCACTCCAGTCTGATAAATCT
>JANOPX010000217.1:0-7671 GCA_031422115.1 Chamaesiphon sp. VAR_4_metabat_408
GAGCAAGCCAAAGCCCAAGCTCCATGTATCGTCTTCATCGATGAGATCGACGCAGTGGGTCGTCAACGGGGCGCAGGCTTAGGTGGCGGTAACGACGAACGGGAGCAAACGCTTAACCAATTGCTAACCGAGATGGACGGATTTGAGGGCAATACGGGGATTATTATTATCGCCGCTACCAACCGTCCCGATGTACTAGATTCTGCACTATTACGTCCAGGTCGATTCGATCGACAAGTTGTAGTAGATCGTCCTGATTACTCTGGTCGTCTGGAAATCCTCCACGTTCACGCTCGTGGTAAAACGTTGGCAAAAGATGTCGATCTCGAACGCATTTCCCGCCGGACTCCTGGCTTTACAGGTGCGGATTTAGCTAACCTCTTAAATGAATCGGCAATTCTCGCCGCCCGTCGTAGTTTGACTGAAATCTCGATGGATGAAGTCAACGACGCGATCGATCGGATCTTAGCAGGGCCAGAGAAAAAAGACCGCGTGATGAGTGAGAAGCGCAAAACGCTCGTTGCTTACCATGAAGCAGGGCACGCCCTCGTTGGTGCCTTAATGCCCGATTACGACCCCGTACAGAAGATTAGTATCATCCCACGCGGACAAGCTGGCGGTCTGACTTGGTTTACACCTAGTGAAGATCGGATGGAGTCTGGTTTATATAGCCGCTCTTACCTGCAAAATCAAATGGCTGTCGCTCTCGGTGGTCGGATTGCGGAAGAAATCATTTTTGGGGAAGAAGAAGTTACTACTGGTGCATCCAGTGACCTTCAACAAGTCGCTCGCGTGGCTCGTCAAATGGTCATGCGTTATGGGATGAGTGAGAAACTCGGCCCCGTCGCTCTCGGTCGTCAACAAGGTAACATGTTCCTCGGTCGCGATATTGCTTCCGAACGTGATTTCTCCGAAGAAACTGCTGCGGTAATCGATGATGAAGTCAGCGAATTAGTTGCTGAAGCTTATCGTCGCGCCAAGGAAGTCTTGGTTGACAACCGTCATGTTTTGGACAAGCTAGCTGATATGTTGGTTGACAAAGAAACTGTTGATTCTGAAGAGCTGCAAGAGCTATTAGCTACCAATGATGTGAAGATGGCAGTAATTGCTTAATTCTTAGTTAGAATAGATAATTCAGAACCCCGACTTCAAAGGAGAAGTCGGGGTTCTTTTTATGCTAGTTTGGTAAATTTTGGGCAACCCAAACAGCAATTTGTAATCTGTCGCGTAGATTCAAACAAGTCAGAATATTACTCACATAATTTTTGACAGTTCCTTCTGTGAGATGAAGATAGATCGATATTTCGCGGTTACTCCTACCCTTACCAATGAGTTTGAGGATTTCTAGCTCATTATGATTAAAGTTGTCTAATACTGCTAATCCTGACGATCTGGTTGTGGATTGTTTGGGAATGCGCGAAAATACTTTTAGCGCGATCGCTGGATCTAGTTGACCGAAACCTCGATCGAGACTGCGAATAGTCATCGCCAATTGTTGAGATGGGGTACTCTTTAGAATGTAACCCAAGGCACCATTTTGGAGCGATTGACAGATATATTCATCCTCATCAAATGTCGTCAAAACCATAATCCGAATCCACGGAAACCGCTGATGAATTACTTTAGTGGCTTCCACCCCATTACAAATCGGCATCCGCACATCCATCAAAATCACATCAGGGCGAAGTGTCTGAGCGAGTAAAATTGCCTCCTCACCATTCCCCGCCTCACCCACAACTTCAATATCTGGCTCCAGGCTAATCAGTGCGGCTAATCCCTCCCTAAAAATCACCAAATCGTCAACCAACAGTAGTCGAATCATTACATTATTATGTAGATGGAACCAAAACCCTACAATATCAGTCTAATATCTAAGATATATAGAAGCATGAGGAGAGCTAATGATGTCCCTAAACCAAGCTCGCATCGTGACAACTATTTTGACTGGATTGGTGCTATTTGTAGAAGTGAATATTCCCGATTGGAATGTTAAAGCCAATCCTTCACAGCCAAAAGCAGCTACATTGTTAACGACTGCTCCTGCAATGCCCGAACTCAGCCAAAAAAATAATAGTCCTCAGCTCCATGTTGCACTCCAGCACTTGAAAGTAGCTAAGAGAGAATTAGAAAATTCCGATGACAAAGATCTAAATAGTCTGTCTACAGCACTCGAAGAGACTAATAAAGCGATCGCTGAAATTGAAGCGGTACTAAAATCCGATCCTAAACGATCGATCGCCAAATCATCAAAGCCAGATAATTGTAACACCTAGCTAGATTTGTCCCGCCGAATTTTGGTTGGGATTATTTAGCTTACATAATTGATATAATCACAGTAAATTAATTTCGATCGTTTCGATCGGACTTAGCTATTCCTGTAAACCGTGAATATTTTGCTAAGTTACTAGAGGCGGATGTAACGGCTATTAAACCAGTGTTAATATCCTCAAAGAAAATTACTCCGCCAATATGTTTATTTGCAATGAAGGGTGCATGGTAAAATTGATATTCTTTAATATAGATTGTCAAGATATCATCGATATTGGTAGGTTTGCCGAAGATTTGTTGACATACCTGTGCGATTACAGTCAAGAGAAAGTCTTGTCGAACTGCCGAGCCGAGATCGCTAAACTCTGGGCGATCGCCAAATTCATCCATATAATACAACCAAATTTTAGAGAGATCTGTCTCTTTTTGAAGCTTTTCTTTGAGTTGGTATAATTTTTTGAGTTTCATATTATTAGCGATATACACTGTGCTAGAAAATTATAATTACTCGTTGGCGTTGCCTTTATGGCAGGCTAACGCCAACAGCAAAAGCCGCGTCGCGAGGTAATCGACAATTTTAGCTAGATGCAGGTACGAATATTTTAACTCGCGTACCTTGTCCGATTTCGCTATCAAGGTTGAATTCTCCACCCAAACATTGTACGCGCTCTTTCATGTTTCTCAGTCCAAATCCAGCGTGAGGTCGATCGATATTAAATCCCCTACCATTATCGCCGATCTTTAAAATAGTACCACCAGTAACGATCGATCCCTCGATCGTCACCCTACTTGCCTGAGCATGTTTTTGAATATTAGTCAGAGACTCTTGGACGATACAATAGAGTTGGTAACTAGATTGGAGCGATAACTTAGGAAACCGAACATCTATTACCACCTGAAACGGGAGATTTTGCTCCCCTAGAGCGAGGATAGCTTCCTCTAGGTCAAAGTTTGAACGCTGCATAGTTCCAAGGGCTTGACGGACATTATCGAGGGCTTGAGAGCTAAGTTGCTTGGCTAGATCGATCGATTTCTGTGCTTTTTGTGGTTCTGTTGCTTGCAATCTCTGGGCGAGTTCTATTTGTATATCCAATGAAGTGAGGGAATGCCCCAATGTATCGTGAATATCACGAGCGATGCGATTGCGCTCCAAATCCACCGCGAGGGTTTCTACTTGTTGGGTGAGACGTTCGGCTTTTTGACGAGATTTTTGTTCTTCTACCCAAATACTGCCAAGGAGTAAAACAAAGATACAATTACCAATATAGTTGGCTATATAAATAGTTATGATTCTAAAAGGATTTAGATATAATTTGATGTCAATACTTTGCATTCTGACAATTATCTCAGGCACCCTATAAATATAGCTAGAGCTGCCTACGATTAGAGACATAATGGCGATCGCAGTTACTTCTTTTCGAGGCAATAAGAAACATCCTTTTAATATAAAGGTGGAATAAAGACTAAAACTAATAAATTCATAATACTCGCCACCGATGACAGTTAGAATTGCGATAATGATATAAACTCGTCTTTGCCACAGAGGTCGATCGACAGGAAAGATGATGATAAAAGGCAAAAGTGCGATGGCAAATAGAACTGTACGCTCGATGAGGAATGGAGAATTTTGTAATTGTGGATTGACATAATTGAACCAAATACTTACAGCTAACGCAAATAGCTCGATGACTAAGAGCGATCGACGAATATTCACAGAGATTGGCGGTAAACTTGTCATCGGAGATCGATATGAGTTTAGTAATATTTATTATAACTTTAGACAGTATTCATCTCTTCTAATTTTAGGTTAATCTCTACCAAGGGATGAGAATTTTTCTTGCTTATTTATTAGCTCTATCTTTTACAATAATAGCTCATGCAGATTCTATTAGAATAGAGATATACTCTGCACGGGCATAAGTTGCGCTTTTGCTAAAACGGCGATCGTGTGGCTAACGCACGAGCGTACCCTACAAAGCACCTTAAATTATCGCTATGTAATGTATAACTGCAAAAAAATATTTAAGCTTCTTTTCTCTGCCTAATTTTATTTGCACATCGCGTTAGTTAAGTATTATGGCGACCCAAATTTACAAACGTTTTGCGGCTGATTACCATCGAACAGCGATAATTATCTTACTGACTGGCTTCTTGGTGAGATTGGTAATCTCGATCTGGCTTCATCCAGGATTTGATGAAGCTTATTACTATCTATACACTCTTCATCCCGATTGGAGTTATTTCGATCATCCACCATTAGTTGCAATTACTACATCGATCGGGATTTGGTTGACAGGAGAAGTATCTCAGTTCACGATTCGGATCGGCACTTTGCTCCTCTATACTGGCTCGTTAATCTTTCTATATCTAGCTGCGCTCCAATTGTATTCGCGCCAAATTGCCATTAATACTCTCGCGATCGCTTCAGCTATTCCCATTTTTCAAATTGCTTTTGGGATTTTAAATATTCCTGATACGCCGCTATTATTTTTCTGGGCGATGTCATTATGGCTAGCCGCCCAAGAATTTTTCGCTCGTCATGTTTATATCCCTAGCTATCGACTGACATTGCTCTGCTTAATTGTTGGTTTAGCTTGTTTGGGTAAATATCACGGATTTGTTTTGGGTTTGGGTTTATTTGGTTTTTGCTTATTTAGTCGTGATTATCGACGCGCACTGACCTCTAAGTGGTTTTTAATTGGCATCCCTATTTTCTTGGTCACCATTTCACCAGTTTTATATTGGAATGTTATACATGAATGGGTATCTTTTAAATTTCAATCTCAACGTGCTATTCCAGATGATGATTACCATTTCGATCGGGTATTGCTGACGCTATCGATCGAAATGCTTTATTTATTTCCTATTTTTGGCTTCCCACTATTGTGGGCTACTATCCGTACGACTATTCAGCAAGCTAGAAATTTTAACTGGCGGCAATATATCAATGGTACTAACATTAAAAATGAATGGGATGCAGAAAAAAGATCGTTAATACTATGGTTATCATTGCCGCTAATCTTAGGGCTGACGATCGTCTCTGGCTATCAACAGATTTTACCTGCCTGGAAAATGCCTGGATATTGGTCGGCAACAATATTACTTGCCGAACGAATCGATATTAGTCGCCGCTATTGGAGTAATCGCGTTCTCTATCGATGGTTTTTTGGATCGATCGGTGTTGTTCTTTTACTATACTCGATCGCTCTATCTCATATTGGATTTGGAACGTTTCAAACTCCAAGTAAATCAGCAATACTTGGTTTAATGCCACTTGAAATAGATACCTCAACTCAGATGATCGATATCCAACAACTTCGTCAAGGATTTACTAGTAATAGTCAGTTAAATACAGCATTGCAAACAGCAGATTTTGTCTTCACCAATCGATACTACTTAGGCGGACAAATCGGGATGGCGATCGAACCAATTTTTCATAAACCGATTACTTGCTTTGATAAAGATCCGCGCGGGTTTGCTTTTTGGTCTAAATCGCAACAGTGGGTAGGTAAAAATTCTATTTATTTAGGTACTAAAACTTTTGATGTAGATCTAGATGCAAAAAAACGCTATCCTCCCTATTTTAAAAGTTTGACTAAATTAGGTGAAATCCCGATCCGTCGAGGCGGCGAAGTAGTGGAAACTTTTAGTGTTTATCAAGCCCAACAGATGTTAAAACCCTACCCTCGTCCCTATGGTAGCTAAGAGGCTGTTTGAAAAGTTATTTTTAATACGCACACCCTAGAAGACCCCCCCCAACCCCCCCTTGGCAAGGGGTAGCTCTTGCTCCCTCCCCTTTGCAAGGGGAGGGCTGGGGTGGGGTAACGAGACTACGCAGCCACTCAAATAACTTTTCAAACACCCTCTCAGACAAAAAGTAACGATAACTCCTAAATGGATAATTTCCTATGAGTACAAGTACCATCAGTCTGTTGTTGCCAGTTCCGTTTGAGCGATTGCTAATTGCAGATAGATCCTCTGAATCGGGATCGAATCAAAAACCGCTAAAGTTTTCGCTAGTAATTCCGACATTCAATGAAGGTGAAAATATCAGCGAAATAGTCCGAATTATTAGTAACTTACTCGATCGAATCATGCCCGGAGAGTACGAACTGATCGTCGTTGACGATGATAGTCCAGATCGGACTTGGGAATTAGCCTGCAAGCTAATGCCTAGCTATCCTCAATTGCGAGTGATGCGTCGCGAAACAGAGCGGGGACTATCGACTGCGGTAATTCGCGGTTGGCAAGCGGCTCGTGGTGAAATTTTGGGCGTAATTGATGCCGATCTCCAACACCCACCAGAAATTCTCTTGCAACTGTGGGGAGAAATGAACAAAGGTGCCCAACTAGCAGTTGCCAGCCGGAATGTTGAAGGGGGTGGAGTCAGCGAATGGAGTATGGTACGGCGGTTTCTGTCTCGCGGCGCACAAATATTAGGTTTAGCAATCTTACCAGAAGTCATCAGTCGTCTTTCCGATCCGATGAGTGGTTATTTTATGGTGCGGCGCAGTGCGATCGCCAATAAACCGTTGAGTCCAGTTGGGTATAAAATCTTAATTGAAGTAGTCGCCAGAGGTCAAATTCGCTGGATTGCGGAAACGGGATATATATTTAGAGAGCGGGTTGCTGGTGCTAGTAAAGTTACCTGGAAACAGTATGTAGAATATATCCAACATTTAATCACACTCCGATGCTCTTTATGGCAGAGTTATCGATTGCTCCGGTTTGGCGTAGTGGGTTTTAGTGGTGTTTTCGTCGATCTGGGAGTATTTTATGTTTTGAGAACGATGCTGGGTTTAGCCTTAACACAGAGTGCAATCTTCTCTTCGGAAATAGCAATTATTAATAACTTTTTATGGAACGATCTGTGGACTTTTGGTGATGTTGCTCGCCAACAACAAGGAAGTCGCAAACGTTTTGGGAGGTTTCTAAAATTTAATTTAGTTTGTTTAAGTGGTTCGATCTTAAATGTATCGATCGTCAATGTGCTCTTCAATATATTTTATATCAATGAATATTTAGCTAAAATCATTGCGATTGCAATGATTACATTCTTAAACTTTTGGTTGAATTCAAAACTGAGTTGGCGAGTACCAGATAATTAGCTAGCGCAATTAAATGTAAAGCGAATAGCTTGATGACTAACATCGATTACCTCTCGTCGTTGGCGTTGGCGTAAGCCTGCCTTTGGCACAGCCGCAATGTCCAGAGAGATTGGCGGTAAACTTGTCATCAGCTATCGATCGATATGACTTTAGTAATATTTTTTATGACTTTAGACAGTATCCATCTCTTCTAATTTTAGGTTAATCTCTACCAAGGGATAAGAATTTAATAATATGTATATCTGTAGGTTGGGTTGAGCCTCGTTGGCGTAGCCTTTCGCCAACGAGGCTCAAC
>JANOPX010000218.1:0-2152 GCA_031422115.1 Chamaesiphon sp. VAR_4_metabat_408
AGAACTACTGTTTAAAGATGGCTCTTTCCGGTGGAATCGACTTGAAAATCTCCTGGCAAATGCCCGAACTAGTGACGAATACGATCTAAATCAAGTGATCGACCAGAGCTTAGAATTTATCCTATCCGATCGTGGTACATTTATCCGGGACTATCTCGCCGATGAAATCGTCCAGGGTTTAGATAATTTTGGGAGTAACACGCTCCAAAATGTCACCTACGCCATCCAAAAAGGAATGGGCATGAAAGTAGAATCGCCCGCAAAGAATACCCAACAGCTATCAGAGGGACTGGGACACATCCAACGAATTTGGGGCATCTTACAGCAGACTAAAGGCTTCGATCCGACGATCGTTTTACCCAAGATTCCGCAAATCCTGATGAAGTCTGAAACTCAGTCCTTTGGTCAAAAAATCGCTAGCGGTTTGACCCAACGGATGGCTGCACGTTTGATTCGTGAGGTATTATTGCAAGATGTACCTGAAGACATCTCGGTAGATAGTCGTCCTCAGCTCGCGTTACCTAATCGAGTTCGAGTGTAGTCAATACGGCTCGGTTGAGCAAACAGATTAGTCCGCGTTCGCGGTAGCAGAGCGTTTGCCCTAGCAATAGCGTCTCGTCAGAGAAGGCGGACTTTACATCATTAGCAGCGGTTTTAACTGCTTACTAACCGAACAGTAAGTAGGTAGGTGCAATCATTTGTAAAATAGATCATGCCTGACACCTAGCTGGTGGGCGATGCCCACCCTACGCGGCATTTTATATTTAATTACGCCCATCTACTTATTGATAGTAATCCTAATCAATCTAAATTTCCTATCCCTTTACTTTTAGCTCATGTCCACATTTCCAATTCCGTCTCATCTCAATGATTACTGGCAGGATGCATTCAATTTAAAGCAACACTTACAGCAATTTTTAGAGATAGAGCCAGCAGAATTGGAGCTGAAATTCACAACTGCCCTAGAGGATTTGGCAGAGTTAGGAAGGCGGGATTTTGATTGGGAAGATGCTAGTAAATTTTATCGCGATCGAGTAGGCGAAGCTTATTTATTTGAACTAGCTACTTGGCATCTGACTAGTACTGATTACATTGGCGACACGCTGAAATTAATTGCAGACAATTCCAAAGGTCGAGTTCTGGATTTTGGCGGTGGGATTGGTACACACGCGATCGCCTCAGCTCTATGTCCCGCAGTTAGTCACGTTGTTTATTGCGACATCAATCCGATTAATTACAATTTTGTCAAACACCGGATTAAAGAATTTGGCTTAGAGGCCAAGATTACTTGCTGCACCGAATTAGACCCTGCCGAGACATTTGACACGATCACTTGTTTCGATGTAATTGAGCACTTACCAGATCCAAGTAAACAATTACTTCATTTTCATCGCATTCTCAAAGATGAAGGCAAGATGATTACTAATTGGTATTTCTCTAAAGGACTGAATCAAGAGTTTCCCTTCCATTTAGATGATCCTAAGATTGTCGATCTATTCTTTAGAAATCTCCAGTCAAATTTCCTCGAAGTTTTCCACCCTTATTTCATCACGACACGATGTTACCGGAAGATGCAATGAAATCAGTCGATGGTATGGGCGCAAAGCGGAAACCATTCTTCGCTCAACTCACGGCAGATTGAGGTCAATTATTAAAAAAAAGTATCATATTTGACCAAAACCTACTCTAGTGGTGGACTATTCCATTATCATATAGATAAGTAAACTTAATGAGTAGTATAACGGGGATCGTAGTGATGACGGAGCAAAAAATCTGGAGCGAAGCGCAAGAAATGGCAACGTATCATCCAGGTCAAAAAGTAGAAATCAAGCACCTGCCTGGAGTCGTAGATACAGTCATCGCCTACGATCCAATGATGGTACCTCCGATTACCCTCGCTAGTGATCCCCAACCGCGCTATCCCGAAGAGCTTATTCTAATTTCCCAACCAGCAACTCCCTTTGATTGGTTGCGTCCTTGGTCTAAAGCTGCAAGCAGTTCAGCGACTTCCAATCATCGTCATTTGATCAAAGCTTAAAATACAATTGCGAATTGTAACGCGGCTGTCCCTGAAGGGGGTGCTCTTCTGCGATACTGATAAACTGATAAAAGAATTATGTTGGGAGAGCTGTCTCATGCGGGATGCTGTAAC
>JANOPX010000219.1:0-4833 GCA_031422115.1 Chamaesiphon sp. VAR_4_metabat_408
GATAAACCGCATGGCTTCCCCCGCCTGGTTGTCGAGGAATCTTCCGGTTGCGGCTAGCCACACGACTGCTCCAGTGTCGGCGCGAACGAACCGATTTTCGCTGCGAAAGATCGATCGATCCCGCTGGGCAGTTTCCCACGCCTGCATCACCGCTGCGCGATCGTCGGGATGGACGAGGCTCATCGCCATCTCGAGGGTAGCTGCGCCATCAGTAGCTGGAGCGTAGCCCAAAATCTCGAAGTGTTTGGCAGACCAGATGGTTCCACCCGTGGACAGATCTGCATCACAGGTCGCCATCTCTGCGGCTGTAAGTGCCAAACTCAGCCGTTCTTCACTCTCCGACAACTTCTCGATCGAGCGTAAACGCTCGATCGTAATACTAGCAATTTTAGTCCCAAATTCACCCAGTCGATCTTCCCAAGCGGTCGGCAATCGGGTTTCACTAAAGCACAACATCAGCGAACCGAGGGGTAAATTATCGATCCCCACGATCGGTACGGAATAACAAGCCCTAATGCCATGCGCGATACATAAGTCCCGCCAGCTTGGCGACCATAAATCGTCACTCGCAATATCGCTACAAGCGATCGGCTCACCCCAATATACCGCCGTACCACACGTCCCGTTCGCCAGCTCGCTAATCGGTGTATCTTTGAATCCCTGGCTCAAAGACGGCGGGAAATCTGGCGTAATCGATCGGGGAAACTTCGAGCGCAGATCGTCAGTCAGTAGTACACAGGCGCGGGTATTGGGGCTGAGTTTGGCGATCGAGCTACACAGCGCACTCAGACACTCATCTAGCGGCTGACCAGTAGAAACCGCCTCCAGCAGTCGCGTCTGCTCGACTAGCATCAGTTCGTACTGTTGACGCTCTAGCTCGGTGGCAATCCGACTGGCAAAGATCGTCAGTAATGATTCGGCGAGATGCACATTTGCTAGCGGTTTACCATCCATTACACCTAGCAATCCCAATATATGACCGTCAGCACCATAGAACGGAATCGCGATGTAGCTCTCGACCGGGAGGAGTTGTAGCAGTACTGCATTGGGAAATTGAGCCTTGACATTGCGCGGATGACAGCAAATTTTGCGCTGCTCGATCGCTTCCCAGCAGGGCGTATCTTGGAGCCGATATTCCAGATTTTCGACGATGTTACCGCGATCGCATGTGGCGATCGTTCGCATCATTTTCGGCTCAGTCCCCTCTACCAAGCCAATATAAACATAATCCGTACCCAAAACTTTGGCAAAATGCCGTACCAGTTCATCAAAAAATGCCCCACCCGTCACCCTCGCCACACCTTGGGTAATCTCGACTAGTGCCGCATCGACATTCGCGATTTGCTGCGCCACCAAGCGCAGTTCCAGCTCATCAACGACCATTGCCGCCAAATCTACCAAAGTAGCCTCTTCCTCGGCGGTGAAGGGGTCATGGGGCACAGTATCGAGCAGACACAGCGCACCCAGATTAAAGCCATGTCGATCGATTAACGGCGCACCCGCATAAAACCGCGTTGCTACGTCGGCTTGCACGAACGGATTGCAGGTAAGGCGATCGTCGAGTCGAGTATCGGGAACTATTAGCGGCTCATCGGACAATATTGCAACGTTACAAAGCGCATCGTTGCGGCATACTTCAGGAGTCCCAAAACCAATGCTCGACTTGAACCAAACTCTCGACTCATCCACTAGGGAAATCAGCACTGTAGGCTTCTTAAACAGTCGCGCTGCAAGAGTGGTAATGCGATCGAAGGCTACTTCAGCAGGCGTATCGAGGACTTGATAGCGATGTAGTGCAGCCAGCCGTTCTGTTTCGTTTGGGGGTATCGGGGTGACAGGCTGTGCTGGTAGTGAGTCGGTCATGATATTCTCTGCGAATGGCAAACAGCGATCGATGCAACTATCTAATTATTACTCTTTTCTTAACGCTAACTCAGGTTAAAATACCTATATCCGATTTGGTATATCAGCCATGTTCCAATCCGAACTACGTCGATGCCTACCCTCAGCCGAAGAACTGCCCTGCTCTGACGATACTCCCGTGGATAGCGAACTCCAAGAATTAATCCCTGGCTTATTAAAATCGATCCTGCTAATTTTGTGGGCACAACGGATGGATTGGTTATTTGGAATCGATATGGCGATTTATTTCGATCCAGACTTACCCCCCATCGTGCCTGATGGCTTCCTCAGCTTGGGTGTGGAACGAGTCTATGATGAGGAACTCCGACCCAGTTATGTCCTATGGGACGAGCTAATCGTACCCAGACTCGCGATCGAAATCGTCTCACCTACCTATCGAAAGGAATACACTACTAAGCTCGACCGATATGCCGAGCTTGGGGTTCTGTACTATGTTATTTATAATTCTAAACGGCGAAACAAACCTAAGTTAGAAATTCATAAACTAGTAAATGGCTGCTATCAGATCCAAGCTAGTAACCCGCTATGGATGCCAGAAATCGGCTTAGGGATCGGTTACGAGCGAGGTGAGTATAGCGGACTAACCAGAGAGTGGCTTTATTGGTACGACGAAAATAACCAGCGTTATCCTACCCCAACTGAATGGGTAAAGCTAGAGCAGCAGCGGACACAAATAGAAATTACCAAAGCTAGGCAGGCACAAGCCGAGTCCCAACGAGCACAAGCCGATTCCCAACGAGCACAAGCCGAGTCCCAACGAGCACAAGCCGAGTCCCAACGAGCACAAGCCGAGTCCCAACGAGCACAAGCCGATTCCCAACGAGCACAAGCCGATTCCCAACGAGCACAAGCTGAGTCCCAACGAGCACAAGAGCGGGTAGCAAGATTAGCCGCAAAACTTCGGGATTTGGGGATCGACCCCGATGAAGTATAGAATATATCGCTCGTATTCTACAGGGTTCTGAATGCTCACAATTTTAGCCTCGTTCGCTGAAAGCGGCTCTTCGAGCATCGGCGACCCAATCCGGTAAGCGCAAGGCGCAGGCTCCGCCAACGGTTAAGCTAATAATTCAGTACAGCTTTAGGCGGACTTTGATTGTATGGCTGCGGTTTTAACCGCCAGTTATAGCAGTCGCCAAGGCGGTTAAGACAGCCCAGCGACTAAAGCCATCCTGACGGATACGCTGCGCGAGTACGGCACATGAAGCAAAGTCCGCCTAAAGCTGTACTGAGATCTAGAGTGTCTTAACCGATGTGGCGATTGCTATAATTCTTAACCGAACCGTATTGCCTACAGTCCCCTGGATCTGAAATCATTTAATCAAATACTCACCAATAATCTCGCTTTCTTGAGCATGAATTCCATCACGCTCTCCTCCTTGGAAATAATATCTACTCTGCCTTCCATTCCTGGTTGAAGGGGACATTTCGTTCTGCCATTACTGAGGCTCGATACATCTGGTTTGACAGTGACTTCATAGGTAGAACTCGATCGATCTACACTTTTAACTGGCTCCTCATTGCCACTCGCTTTGGCTGCTGATTTTGCATCTGGTGAAATTGTCACCACCTTCCCAGCCAAAACCCCATGTTCGGTGTAGGGACATGCAGATACCCGCATTTGGACGATTTGACCGATTTGGACTTTGCCGATATCTTGAGCGGTTACAGCAGCTTTAATCGTCATGGGAGTGCCACTGGGGGCGATTTGAGCGATGCGATCGCCAGGACGTAGTACTTGACGATTGTTGCGGAGAGTCAACTCTTGGATGATGCCAGATACGGGAGCGCGAACTACAGTAGCTTGGATGTCAATGTCTCCCTGTCTAGTTTCAGTCTGATTTTTGACTATTTGACTCTGAATCTCCATCCGCTGCTGGAGTAGTTGCTCTCGTTCTTTCTGGAGCCTTGCAACGCTAGCAACCCCTGTAGCCCGTTCGAGGGCGATCTTTTCCCCCGTCATGGTAATTTCTGCGGTGCTGGGGTTGAGGGCGGCTTGAGCGCGATTCTGAACGGCTTGGGTAGCTTTGGTGCTGTATTGCAATCGGGCGATGATTTGCTGTTGTTTATTAATGGTGGCTTGTTGGGCATTAATAGCTTGTGCTTGTTGTTCGACAGCTAGTTCGGCTTCGTCGAGTTGATTTTTGGAAATCGCCCCAGCTTTGGCTACGCTCCGGTATCGCTCGGCTTTGGCGACGGCGGATTGATAGACAGCTTGCACGGATTTGAGGTTGGCTGCGCTAACTTTCAATTCTACTTCAGCGACTTGGCGTTCTTTGTCAGCAACCATATAATTGGCGGCGGCTTCGGCGACTTGAGATTTACTGGTAGTTTGTTTGTCTTGATAATCTCTTTGAAAGCGGAGGCGTTCGGCTTGAACGCTGGCCATTGCTCGATTTGTGCGATCGACTTCAGCCGCAATTTGGCGATCGAGTGCCAAAGTTTGAGCATCGATCGCGCCAATTTGCTGTCCGGCTTTCTGGATATCTCCCATTAATTGAATTTGTTTATTTTTCAGTTTGTCATCATTGAGTTTGGCGATAATATCTCCTTGACGAACGGTTTGATTTTCCTTCGCCAGAATACTCACAATCGTCCCTTCAATTTGCGATTGAACGATTCGCAATTCCCCCACTGGACGAATTGCCGCACCAGCTTGGATCGAAACTTTATATTTCAAAACAGTCGATAAACCAATTGCAATCCCAAAAACACTAATTAGAAATAACCCACCCACTGTCATCCACATGTCAATTGATGGCAAAAATTCAGCAGGAGTACTACTGTGCAACCCGCCAGGAGGATCTATTTTTACCAGCTCTCCAGATTTGGGGCGGTTGTTGGTATCGATTAGGTTGGTTGTCATAGGGGGGAGGGGGGGAGTGGGGGACTGGGGGAGTGGGGGACTGG
>JANOPX010000220.1:0-20300 GCA_031422115.1 Chamaesiphon sp. VAR_4_metabat_408
GGGGGGACGGGGGGACGGGGGGACAAGGGGAAGAAATAATAGTAGTCAATGGGTTTGCCTATGACTAGGCGGTATGAGTTAGGCTAGCACTCACTACTCTAAACTCCAAACTTCAGACTCACTACTCCAAACTCCAGACTCACTACTCCAGACTCCAGACTCCAGACTCCAGACTACTAGCATAGATGCCGAAATAGCATCTCATCAGGTTTGCGCGCCAATTTCACTAATTCTGCACATTGAAGATCGTAACTCAGCCAAGTAGTATCACCAGTCAGAGCGGCAATCATTCCGAGTGTAGAACCCTTGTGGGCAATTATTAAGATATTATGTTCGGGATTAGCTCGTAAAAATTCGAGTGATAGTATGTTTATACGTGAAGACAAGTCTTCAAGAGTCTCAGGATAATGAGGTACTACTAATGAATCATAGGCAAGATCGATCGAACGATAGTCCTCCTTCAATTGAGCTAATGGAGTTGTAGCCGGAAACGATCGAGTCCAGTCCGCACACAGCCACTCACACAAGCCCCACTCCAACTGAATTGGTAGTTGAAGTCTTCGGGCAAGAGGATCGGCCGTTTGAATAGTGCGGAGAAAGGGTGAAGTAAAAATTCGATCGATCGATTCTTGACTCAACTGCTCGGCGAGAGCAACTGCCTGAGAGTGTCCTGCGGCTGAAAGTGGTGGGTCGTATGGATAAACAGCAGTATCAAACCATTCCGGTCGAACAAAGTCTAACCTATGAGCGTGGCGAACCAACCAAAGTGTCTGCATAAATCTGGATTGAAAATGTGTTGTAGATCGCAGTTATATCACTAAATCTTAACTATTATGTGGATGAAGGAATATCGAACATTTTGCGTCACATAGAAGCGATTACCTGCTTCGTAAGCGCGGGAGTCGCAAGCTACGCTAACAAAGCAGCGTCGGCTCTGCCGAGGCGCGGCTACGCCAACGAGACGGTTATGCGTACAAACCTGGTTGTAGATACCGAATCGGTATAAAAAAGAACATCCTAAAACCTTTGCCCTAAGCCAATTGGCTGATGAATAAAAAAGATCGTGAGTAAATGTTTAGAAATGTTAAAATTATTAGAGCTAGAGTAGACAGAACTTAAAAAAGCGGGTTTCCAGTCCATGTCAACCCAGATAGGCGATAAGTAACGACTAGATAATTCTATAAATTACATCGCGGTAACTGCAATCGACTCATACCGATGCAACATCATCGGCAAAAGATCGTCAACTGCTCTAGGCGATCGAGATTTTGCACCTAAATTTTCACCCTACATTTTAGCCAGAGTCATGAAAACTGCTCAAGCCTCAACTGATACTGTCCGTACCTACCTCCGTGAAATCGGGCGCGTGCCCCTGCTCACCCACGAACAGGAAATCCTGTATGGGAAGCAGGTACAACAGTTAGTTGCCCTGGTAGCGGTCAAAAGTACTCTCACCGAAGAACTAGGGCACGAACCTAGTTTGACTGAGTGGGCAACTGCTGCCAACGTAGAAGATCCGATCGTATTCCAGAAAACGATCTCTGCGGGTGAAAACGCCAAACGTCGGATGGTAGAAGCCAATCTGCGCTTGGTAGTATCCGTTGCCAAAAAATATATCAAGCGAAATATCGACCTTTTGGACTTGATCCAGGAAGGTACGATTGGAATGCAGCGTGGAGTCGAGAAATTCGATCCGAGTAAAGGCTATCGCTTTTCCACCTATGCTTATTGGTGGATTCGTCAAGCCATTACCCGCGCCATCGCCGAAAAAGCCCGCGCCATCCGCCTCCCCATCCACATCACCGAGAAACTCAACAAGATCAAAAAAGCTCAACGTTCTCTCGCCCAACAATACGGACGAGCGGCGACGATTAATGAGCTAGCCGTGGAACTAGAATTGACTCCCAAACAGGTGCGAGAGTATCTAGAGCGTGCCCGTCAACCTCTTTCCCTCGATTTGCGTGTCGGTGACAATCAAGACACCGAGCTGGGCGATTTGCTTGAAGATACGGGGATGTCTCCAGAGGAATATGTCACCAACTCATCACTCCAAGTAGATTTGGAACGGATGATGGCAGATCTTACTCCCCAACAGCAGCAGGTACTCACGCTCCGCTTTGGGTTGAAAGATACCCAACCCCTAACGCTTGCTAAGATTGGCGACTTGCTGAATATCAGTCGCGAGCGGGTACGTCAAATCGAACGTGAAGCCATTGCAAAACTACGGAAGCGCAAAGCCGATATCGGTGAATATCTAGCCTCATAAGTATCGGAAGTCCGCATCGGCGGGCTTTCTTTTTTGTTAAGATCCAATCGAGAGATTTCCATTGAGGAGGGCTTTGTTTGAATGAAGTTACTCATCTGAAAACTAGTTTTTAAAAATAAATCGCTTGGAAGGCGCAGTTTCTCGTCATCGAGAGATTGGTTAATCTGCGACGTGTAATTGACTCAGATCGGTTATCATCAGATCCGCCCCAGCCAAAGGTGTCGAAAATCCATCCCAGGAGATGCCTATACACCCTGCTGCACACCCTTGACTGCCCATCATCATATCTCCTGCCCCATCACCTATCATCAAGGTTTGAGCGGGATTTACACCCAACTCATCACAAGCATACTGGAATAGCTGCGGATCTGGTTTGGCAAACTGTCGATCGGAACCCAATAGCACCTGACAATAAGATTGTAACTGATGATATTCAGCAAATCTAGTCACTTGGCTAGTCGTCGCCGCCGAGACAATCCCCAACTTAATTCCCGCATTAGCTAAAGCTTGAATCTTTTCGAGACAGCCAGGAAACATCGAGGCTGGAGTAGAGCGAAAGACAGCATCGGCGGTGACAAAAGCTTGACGCGCCAAGTCTATCGCTGTCATCCAACTTTTTCCTGTCGCTGCAATATATCCAGCCGCCACGATTTGATTTTCAGCACGACTACCCACTGCTTGCAATCCGGCGGGATCTAAAATATTGTGATGAACACCAAATGCTTTGAGTACTGGTTCGCCCAATCCTGGAACTACTGACTCGATCGCATCCGATCTCTGTTGAGCGAGATTTCGCAGATACGCGCCAGAGTCTTCAAGTGTACCATCTTTATCAAAGATAATTGCTTGGATATTCGGAAACTGGCGATCGAGACAGTTAATTAGAACCATAATTATGGGGTTATTCTATGGGTATCATAGTCAAATATCGGTTTAGAGCGACATATTCGTAAGGAATATTATAACTTAGATATTAATAGTTTGCCCAATTGAATTCCTGGGGTCTCGATATATTTTTGGCTCAATTTAGCGATCGAGTAAGTAAGTCCCGTCACCAGTACCACGGAGAAAATTAGTACCAATTCAGGCAATATATCTTTGCCCAATAACATCGCTATCCCCACCACCAAGTACCAGGCAAACATAAAATGGAATATATACATAGAATAAGATACTCTACCAATCTGCTCTAAAAATGAATTTGAGTAGTTCAACTCTTTGAGAATATTTAGGAGTAGCACAAATGATATTCCCGAACAAACGGGGATAATTCTCAGAAGCCAAATTTGTGGTTGTTGAATAGCGATCGCCACTAGTATAGTTATCGCTGTAAAAAAGATCGTCTGAACTAAAATTGAGCAGGGGAAGGTGATTCGATCTTGATGATAAAAAAAGATTGTCATTCCTAGCAAGAATACTGGTAACTGATTTATCAGATTGAAATAGATAAATCCATTATTGACGATCGATATAGATAGAAAGTGTTCGATCGCCAACTGAATTACTATATTCAGACAGACAGAAAGCCCTACCAAACCATATAGAGATAAAATCCCCCATTGCTTGTATGCCCAAGAAAATAAAGCAAATAATATGGGAAATAAAGCATAGAAAGCCATCTCAGTACCAATCGACCATCCACCAGGGACGATATTATTGTTTGCAGACATGACAAATCCATGGATAAATAATATATTCGCCCCAATACTTGCTAAGTTGTATTCAGAAATAGGGAGCTGGATAATAGAGAGAATATGTATAACTGGTTCCAATAAATAGTATGCAATACTTGCAAAGTAATATAATGGAGCAATCCTAAAAAATCTCCTAATAAAAAATGAAATTAATGGTCTCGGTTCATTCGCCCTACCGACAAAAGAATGACATAGCGTATAGGCGGAAGCAACAAAGAAAAGCTGTACGCCCATTTGTCCATATCGATCGATATAACCAACAAAAGTAGATAATCCATTCACTGGTAAACTAGTATGGATGAGAATCACCATTAGAATAGCGATTCCCCTAAGGACATCTATATAGGCTAGTTTATCGACAATAACTATTTTATCGATCTGGATATCTACAACTGTTGAGTTCATAATAAGTAAATGTATAAGTTCGGTATCTACCGATCTAAATTTGTAATTGCTAATCCGAGTGACGATCGCGTAACCATTCGATCGCACCCGATACATCGATAACTTTATCACCTTCAGGTGCGATCGGTCGTTGTACCATGACAATGGGTAGATTCATATCTCTGGCGGCAATAACTTTGGCATATGTGGCATCCCCACCACTATTTTTGCTAACGATCGCTTGAATCCGATAATCTTGCAATAATTGCCATTCTTGTGTCAGACTAAATGGGCCGCGATCGAGTAATAACTTGCCCGGTGGTAATAGTATATCTGAGGCGGGAGGATCGATCGATCGCATCAGAAACCACCGATCGGTTAAACTAGCAAAAGGTGCGAGTTGCTGTCTGCCGATCGTCAAAAATATCCGCTCTGCCCTAGCTGGAATCGCTGCCACAGCCGCCGAAATACTTTCTACCTCAATCCAATCATCTTTAGGCAACTTCTCCCAGGCTGGGCGAATCAGCATCAACCAGGGAATCCCCACTTCAGTAGCAGCTTGAGCGGCATTTTTAGACATCTGAGCGGCGAAGGGATGGGTAGCATCGATGAGTAAATCGATGTTCATCTCCCGCAGGTACTCCGCCAAACCAGCCTTACCCCCAAATCCACCCACTCTCACCATACTCGCCACCGGAGCGGGAGAAGTAGTTCTCCCAGCTAAAGTACTAATTACATCCAACTGAGGTAACTTTACCGCTTCAGCCGCTAATTGAGCTGCATCTCCAGTTCCCCCTAAAATCAAAAGTCGCTTCATCACATCCCCGATTAATATTGGCAGGTTGAGGGAGACAGGGTAATAATAGATAGACTAATACTCACATCAAAAAATCTCATGTCATCTACAGTTTACGACTTCTCGGCGACCAGTATTGAAGGTAAGCCCGTCGAATTTAGCACTTATCGAGATAAAGTACTCCTCATCGTCAACACCGCCAGTCAGTGCGGTTTCACGACTCAATATCAAGGATTGCAAGCTCTATATGACAAATATGCTAGTCGTGGAGTTGCAGTATTAGGCTTTCCTTGCAACCAGTTTGGAGCGCAAGAGCCAGGTAGTGCGACAGATATTCAATCTTTTTGCGAGACTCGATTTGGGGTGACATTTCCACTGTTTCAAAAGGTCGATGTCAATGGAAGTAATGCTCATCCCCTATATAATTATTTAACGAAAGCTGCACCAGGAATTTTAGGTACAGAAGGGATTAAATGGAATTTCACCAAGTTCTTGGTTGATGGCACTGGTAAGGTGGTAAAACGTTATGCGTCCACAACCGAACCCAAAGAAATCGAACAAGATATCGAGAAGCTTTTGACTGCGTAGGTTAACCACAAATTTAGAGTAGGGGCACTTCATGAATTGCCCCGACTCTATATTTAGGGATGAGGATCGAATAACTTGCGTAGGTTTGGTTGAGAGCACCGCGTAAATTATTAACAACCGATTAGTTTGCTCGATCGAGAGGGAATACTAAGATAATTAATATTATTTTAGATCGATTGGTTTCTAATCTTTATGTCTTCAGAACGTATCTATTGGTTAGCATGGTCGCGAGTTTCTGGTGTCGGCCCAATTTTACTTGACAGGTTATCTCAGCATTTTGATAGTTTAGAAATAGCCTGGAAAGCTAATGCAGAAGCTTTGGGATCGATCGAGGGTTGTTATCCAAAATCGATCGATAAAATTATTGCCGCTCGTGCCAAAATAGATCCAGAAAAGTTATTCGCCGAACATGCTGCGAGTAATCCTCTTTGGTGGACGCGAACCGATGATGAGTATCCCCGATTATTGCAGGAAATTCCGACTGCGCCAGGAGTTTTATATTATCGCGGGCAAGTAGTTTCAGCCGAAAATCAGGGGCAAATTCCGACGATTGGAATTGTCGGTACTCGCGATCCTTCTGATTATGGGAAAAAGTGGGCGGGGAAAATTAGCAGCTTTCTCGCAAGTAAGGGATTTACAATCGTCTCCGGTTTGGCACAAGGGGTCGATACAGAAGCTCATACTGCCTGCTTGGAGGCTGGTGGACGCACGATCGCAGTCGTCGGTACTGGGGTGGATGTCGTCTATCCAGCACGCAATCAAGCCCTTGCTAATAGCATTGAGAAACATGGTTTAATCGTTAGTGAATATGTCGGCGGTACATCACCAGATCGACCCCATTTTCCAGCGCGAAATCGGATTATTGCTGGCTTGAGTCGGGTGGTAATTGTCATTGAAGCTCCAGTAAGATCTGGTGCGTTAATTACAGCTCATCAAGCTAATGATTTTAATCGGGATGTATATATATTACCTGGCTCGATCGACAATCCCAACTCGATCGGTTGTTTGGGTTTACTCAGTCGCGGCGCACAGCCTATTCTCAGTCTAGAGCATCTAGCAGAATTACTCGTATCTATCCCCCAACTCGATCCTCCCGCTCAACAACTTCAGCTATTCGATGTTCCACCACCTGTAATACCTCTCCCAAATTTAGCTCCAGATATTCAACAAGTTTGGCAAATGGTGACTACTGAGCCATGTAGTTTCGACTCAATAATCGATCGATCGAACTTGCCAATATCGATCGTCTCTAGTGCCCTCCTTCAACTAGAATTGCTCGGTTTAGTCACCCAATTACCAGGGATGAGATATCAGAAATAAGAACTACCACCGATTAAAATCGGGGCTAGTGATGCAAAGTCTGCCTTCGCAGACTGGGAGTTGATGTAGGGTGTGTTAGGCGCAAGCCGTAACGCACCAGCACCCAATCCCAGGGATCTAATTTAGGATCGCTATAGATCGAGCCTAGCATAAGCGTGGTTGAGGCAATACCTACGATTTTAATCGCGCGTGATATAGATGAATCCAGGCAAGATCGATCTGCTTCGCTCCTGCACCGCCCTGAAATAAATTTCGGTGCTCACAGCAAAAGTTCTCTGAAGAGAACTGCCAGATTGCACTTAGGGAAGAGCAAAAAATGATCGATCCTGGGATAATGGAGTAACCCTTACGATATTGTGCTATGTTTTTAGCGAATTGCATCCAATTGACAGATCATCTCAAAGCTTTATACATCAAAACAGCTAAAAAGCTTAAAGGGAGTGACGGAAGACAATTCATGGCTTCAGTAGTACAAGGGCTAGGTGTTGGAGGTCAAACATGGGCAGAGAAACAACTAGGGTGGAATCGTCGAATTATTCGGAAAGGGATGACGGAATTAGTCAGTGGGGAAGCAATCGAGGATGGATATAAGCGGAGTGGGAGAAAACGAATTGAAATAAAATTACCAAATTTACTAGTCGATATTAGATCGATAGTAGATCATCAAAGTCAAACCGATCCAAGTTTCAAAACTACAAGACTTTATACACGCTTGACGGCGGCAGAGGTGCGTCGTCAATTAATACTAACAAAAGGCTATACGGAGCAAGAATTACCTACGACTGAAACAATTAGACAGCGATTGAATCAGATGGGATTTAGTTTGAAGAGAGTCAGAAAAACTAAGCCTCAAAAAAAAATTGAGGAGACCGACGAGATTTTCAAACAAATCGCTATTGTTAATCAGGTAACTGATACAGATCCAAAGATGTTACGGATTTCTGTTGATGCAAAAGTTGCCGTAAAAGTTGGAGAATTTGACCGTGGAGGCGAAACACGTGTGCCGACGAAGGCAGAAGACCATGACTTTGATGCGGTAGTCAAATTAACAGCAGATGGAATTTTCTTGCCAGAATTCGATAAATTATCATTATTTTTTATTTCTTCAAAAATGACGGCTGACTGTATAGTCGATAGACTAGAGCAATGGTGGGAAATGCACAAAGAAAGATTTGAACATATTCACACGCTAGTTTTGAACCAGGATAATGGGCCAGAAAATAATTCGCGGCGGACACAATTCATGAATCGAATAGTGGCCTTTGCTCACAAAGCAAAGCTAAATATATATTTAGCATATTATCCGCCGTATCATAGTAAATACAACCCAGTAGAACGAACTTTTGGTTGGTTAGAAAAACATTGGAATGGGAGTTTACTTGACTTACGTAAAAACTGTATTGAAATTTGCAAAAACACTCACATTCAACGGTAAAAAGCCTATGGTAAATTTGGTTGAAACGATTTATCAAACAGGAGTAACATTAACTAAACAGGAAATGGCAAAAGTTGAAGAACAAATTGAGAGACATCCTGAACTGGGTAAATGGTTCATAAGTATTATCGGCAATCCAGGCTAGTGGATCGATCTTTTCTTGGCTTTCCCTTAGTCCATTTCAATGGACTTTCGCTCTCAGCCCCAAATTCATTTGAGGGCGGTAATCGATTCCAATCCAGCCATCATCAATTCGCATATCCTCCCATCCCAACACCCATCAATCCTCAGAGATCGCTCCCAAGGCAAGGAGGGATTCAGTTTGAGCGGGGGTTAAGCCTTTGACGTTGGCGATCTTGGCACCCGCACAGAGTCGAGGATCGATCGATCTCACCAATTCCCCACTCATCATATCCCACTCCTTAATCGTGTCATCGTTGCTACCAGAATAGAGCCATCGCCCATCCTCACTCAGGGCGATTGCCTCCACCGAACTTTGATGTCCAGTGAAAGTCCGCCGACACCTCCCATCCGCCAGATCCCACTCTTTAATCGTCCGATCGTGGCTACCAGAATAGAGCGATCGCCCATCCCCACTCAGAGCGATTGTCAGTACTAAACTTTGATCTCCAGTGAAAGTCCGCCGACAACTCCCATCCTCCAGATCCCACTCCTTCATCGTCTTATCACCGCTACCAGAATAGAGCGATCGCCCATCCCTACTCAGGGCGATTGTCATCACCCAACTTTCATCTCCAGTGAAAGTCCGCCGACACCTCCCATCCGCCAGATCCCACTCCTTAATCGTGCGATCGTCGCTACCAGAATAGAGCGATCGCCCATCCCCACTGAGGGCGATTGTCCACACCCAATTTTGATGTCCAGTAAAAGTCTGCCGACAAGTCCCATCCGCCAGATCCCACTCCTTAATCGTCTTATCACCGCTACCAGAATAGAGCGATCGCTCATCCCCACTGAGGGCGATTGTCCACACCGAATTTTGATGTCCAGTGAAAGTCAGCCGACAAGTCACATCCTACAGATCCCACTCTTTAATCGTCTTATCGTCGCTAGCAGAATAGAGCGATCGCCCATCCCCACTGAGGGTGATTGTCAGCACCGAATCTTGATGTCCAGGGAAAGTCCGCCGACAACTTCCATCCGTCAGATCCCACTCTTTAATCGTCTTATCGTCGCCACCAGAATAGAGCGATCGCTCATCCCCACTGAGGGCGATTGTCTGCACCCAACTTTGATGTCCAGTGAAAGTCTGGCGACAACTTCCATCCGCCAGATCCCACTTCTTAATCGTCTTATCACGGCTACCAGAATAGAGCGATCTCCCATCCCCACTGAGGACGATTGCCTCCACCGACATTTGATGTCCAGTTAAACGCTGTAACTCTCGCCCACTCAGTCGATCCCAGATTCTAATCGTGTTGTCATCATGAGCTGTAATCAACAGCGCGTCATCCTCACTCACAATTGCTGCAAGAGGCGTTCCAAATACTCTTGTAGTCAGGCAATTTGTCAGATTTGCCCCACTCAGATCGGTTCCTTTCAATCCGGCATTTATCAAATTTGCACAAGCCAAATTAGTCCCGCTCAAATTGTGATATTCCAGTGCATTTGCGTCGATCTCTACCAAGATCGTCGCCGCATTTCCACCCGAATAGTCTAGATCGGCCGCTTTTGTAGACTGAATCAGATCGATTAGTAGGTATTTTAGATCTAGATTTAGAGCAGGTTTTAACAAGTCCAGAATTGCTCTACTCAAAGGACTTTTGCCAAAAGTATCCCGAAATCTTTCCGGCAACTCCCAACACGGTTCCGTTAAGTGAATATTTGAACCGATCTTAGTCCGCGTAGGCGGACTTTGCATCACTAGCCGCGACTTTAGTCGCTGGCGATCCGAACCGGATTGCGTCAACTCCGACTTAAACCCAGCCAAAGGAGCAATTAATTTTCGCTCACCCTTATCATCCACATCCCGCCGCCAATAATCCGACCACTTATAAAGCTGCGGTGGTAAACTCTCATCAATTCCCGACTGACTCTGCGCCATCTCCAGAAAATCATCCGCCAATAAACCCAACTCTGCCGCGAACTTATAAGCAACAAAAAATTCCAACAGCGATCGATGAGCCGGACTATAATCCCCCTCATCATTCCGAATCAACATCGTCTGTCCCATCATGTCATAATGCCAATGGTCGAGATGCTTCTTCTCTCTTACCTCATCCTTAAATAACACCCGCAACCTGTCAGGAAAATCACGATAATTCAGACTCAGCTTATCCTCACTCAACATTTCCCACGCCAATTCACACAAGAAATAGAGCTTATCCGCCAACGAAGTAAACGTCCGCCCAGTGACAATATCTCGCTCCATCTTCCGCTTGACTGCATATAGATATACCCGCGAAATATCGATCTTTTCGCTCTGTTCGAGATCTGGCAAAGCCTCCAATACATATTCCGCCATCACCGCCCGCCGCAATAGATCCAGCAATTTCTCATTCGCCATCACCCGCTCTACCGTCGCTGATTTCTTCGTCCGCTGCGATAACACTTGCCGAATCTGCTCATCATCAAACTTGAGCAATTCCAACGTCTGAAACTTCGCCGATATCGTCCGCCGATCTCTCGCATCAGTCATTTGTTCGCTGTTCAAATTATCGATCGCATCTTGAGCAGTATCAAAATGCTCTGTTCGACAAGTCAACAGTACTTTAGAATTAGGCATAACTACCTGCGCCAATTCCCGAAAATTTTCGACCATTTTCTGTCGATCGACTTTATTCGCCATCTCATCAAAACCATCGAAAATCAACAACAACTTCCCCATCTGATTCAGTCTGTCGAACACAGCATGATTGAGTCTGATATTGTGCTTATTAAAGAAAAATCCCGCCATCACATTTTTAACGGCATAGTCCCGCAAGCGGATGACCAATGGCAGCCGTGGGCGCGGTAGCCCTTTAGCTTTGGCAATTTGATAGTCTTGAAGACATTTCCAGGCATAATGCAACGTAAACCAAGTTTTACCCGTACCAAACTCACCCAAAATCGAAACATGTTCTGTCACTGGACTTGCTAACCAGCGATCGATATAGAAATCTATATCATCCTTAGCATTATCATTTGGATTCGATCGCATCGTGCGCGTAATTGGATCGAACTCTCCCTTTCGACAATTCAATGGGACATAAAGAGCAGCAATCTCTTTATCCTCAACCTCTTTTTTCAACCACTCAAAATAAGACGTAAAATCAGCATCTTGATCGATTAATTCATCCAACGTCAAACAAGTCAAACCCTCATCCTCCGGTTTCGGCTTAACCAAAGCCTGTCGCACCGACTGATTTACCCACAAATTCGTCACCAACCACCCTTCATCAACTTTGGATTGCGCCACACCCCGCCGCAAACTATCTAGATCGTTTAAACCCACCTCATGAATAGTTGCGCGAATCAACACTCGATCGAATTTCGCCCGTCTCACAGGTACTTGGATAATCCACTCAACATACTTCCCTTCCTGTCTGGGCAATCCTTCAAACTTAAAATCCAAAGCCCCAAACCAATCAAAAATTTGCTGCCCAAACTCCTCTAATTCCAGAATCACAGGCTGATTGACTCGCTCTAAATTAGATTTTCGCGTAATGTTGCTTGGTTCGATCTCAGGTAACTCATCGATTACCTGTTCCCAGTCAACACCCACCGCCGTACAAATAGCCTTGAAATTCTCACGCTTAATCGGCTTCCGCATCCAAAATCGGTCTAGAGTAGATTTAGAAACCTCCGCCGTAACTTGCCAAGCAACCTGAATTTTAGTCCAATCCTTTTTCTGCCGCGCTCGATCGACAATTTCTAGCCCGATTGCTGACGCGCTGAGTGTACTTGCCATATTCTGACATCTCTCCTAACCCTGCTTCAATTTTACATCACTTTTGCTTCAACTGAAGATGACAATTATCGCGATCGTCAGCGACAATACTATTGTGTAAGTATAATTTCTTCGCAAATAGGCGCGCGAGGTCGAAATGAAGGTAGAAGAAGGCACTCAAAAAATACTTGAATATCCGACGATCTCCAAAACGGCAATCGCCGACGAAAGTCAATACAAAATAACTCAAGTCGAACTCGATCGCTTTGAGCAACAATTAGCTGCTGTAGACCAACAAGATCCAACTCTACATCCTCGACAAATTTTAGGACGGATTAATAGCTTTAAAAGAACTATCGATCGGCTCAAACAAGAACTTGCCGAATACGAGCAACACAATGGCGGCAAGGTAGCTTAATTTAGTCTCAATTCCCTTGACTATTTTTAACTCGATCCCTTCCCGCATATAAGGTAGAGGTAATTCATGAATTGCTTCTACCTTATATTTCAGCGATGATTTATGAAGTAAATCATCGCTGAAATTCTTGCTGTATCTATTTAATCAACTCCGAAGGATCTAAAGCGACAACACCTCTAGGATTTCCGGCTCGATCTCTTCGCAAAAAAGAATCATATCCCAAAGTAGGCTCAAGTTCGCCACCAAATATCTCTGATTGACGATCTCTCTCATTCACAAATAAAGGATCTAGAATATCGAAATCTAGTCCAAAATCATCATAGTAAGCATCAAAATCATTTGGTAATTCCTTCGTCGTCACAAAACTTCCGCCGATAACTACTCGACGACAACCAGCTATGGCTAATTTACGAAAGGCTGCGGCTATGCCTGTCAATAAACGAAGTCGATGGCGATTAGTCCCAAACCTCTGTGCGAACTCTGCCCAAGTTACCTCGTATACTCCAGGAGGCAGATAACCCAGAGCGTCATCAAATGGTGGAATAGAGTTCATTTGATCGATTGCTTAAACAGAAGAAAATGCCACAATCCAGATAGTAACATGTCTGGTCATTTCTCGATCGTATCAGATTTACTTCAGTCGATCGCTTCACTAGATGCCGATCGAAAGTGACGTACCAAATGAAGCTAAAATGACTCTGGACATAGAGATTTTTCAATTAGCGTAGTTAGGTAAGGCGTTAATATTCACCGCCCAACCTTAGATAAATGAAACGCAAATATAAATCGATCGCCCATATTCTCAAAGGCTTAGAATTAATCTTGGCGATCGCGACAATCGTCAACACTGTCGATCTCGCTGCCAAATCTTATCATCATTATCACAATTCAATTGAGACAGAACGTCTGAGTGCGAAAGTACCCATCACCCCCAATGTCTCTTAATAGGGTGCGGTTAAGCCAATTGTCTATTTTAACATCAGTCCGCGTTGGCGTAGCCTGCCTTCGGCATAGGCGGACTTTGCATTACTAGCCCCGATTTTAATCGGTGGCTCTCCCCCTCTCCCCCCCTCAATCCGATCGATAACATAACGACTGCGGTAAGATCGAAAGTGAATGCCCACTGTGAGTAACAATGACAGATCGAAACCAACCCATAGAAATAGACGATCGATCCGTAATCGATAACGGTGATGTAGATCTAGGTCTAATTCCCGCTGCACCGGAGGGATTTCGATCGGGATTTGTCGCCATTATCGGCAGACCGAATGTAGGTAAATCCACGCTGATGAACCAACTAATCGGTCAAAAGATCGCGATCGTGTCTCCAGTACCCCAGACTACTCGCAACCGCTTACAGGGCATCCTGACCACCGATGAGGCGCAAATTATCTTCGTCGATACCCCAGGTATTCACAAACCCCATCACAAACTGGGTGAAGTATTAGTCAAAAATGCCCAATCAGCGATCGGTGCTGTAGATGTGGTATTATTCGTCGTCGATGGGATGGAGATTGCTGGTGGTGGTGACAGATTTATCGCCGAACTGCTGGTTCATGTTCGCACTCCAGTCATCCTGGGAATTAATAAAGTTGACGCAAGGACGGAATTGAGTCCATCTCATTTAAACGCGATCGAGCGGAGTTATCAAGAACTCGCCGAGCCGTATGGTTGGGAAAGTATTAATTTCTCGGCTCTCGACGAGACAGGTTTACCCGATTTACAGACTAGCCTGATTAGTAAGTTAGAAGCTGGCCCTTATTATTATCCCCCAGATCTAGTTACCGACCAACCAGAGCGGTTCATTATGGGCGAGTTGATTCGGGAGCAAATTATTATGCTGACTCGCGAAGAACTACCCCACTCTGTGGCAGTGACGATCGATCGAGTCCAAGAAGATGCTAAAATCACCCGCGTTCTCGCTACCATCTACGTCGAGCGAGATTCTCAAAAAGGCATCCTAATTGGCAAAGGTGGACAAATGCTCAAACAAATCGGCACCACCGCCAGAGAGCAGATGCAAAAACTCATCGAGGGTAAAGTCTACCTCGAACTATTTGTCAAAGTCCAACCCAAATGGCGACAATCTCGCCTCCGTCTATCCGAACTCGGCTATCGAGTAGAAGAGTAGATTTGTATTGCAAACTGTGTTTGTATAGCTACGTTTTTAACCGACATTCCGCGAGCGCGAAGATTCAGAGTAGGGGCAATTCATGAATTGCCCCTACTCTGAATCTTCGCGTTGACGCAGCTTTTTCCAAGCACTCAAAAAACTACCATACACAAAATATTCCGATCGGCAAGACTAATTACGCTGAATTTGCGGTAGAGTAAATAACTAATTACCCCTTCAGCTTATTTACTCAATGGTATTCACTCCGACGCGAAATCAGATCGAGCTGCATCCCGAACCCCAAGTCAATCCCCATACTCTGGCGGAGATGGGAATTGCGATGTTGATAGATCTCGCTCAACGGGGTGAAATCGATCCTTGGGATGTGGGAGTCATCGATGCGATCGATCGTCACCTCAGCAAGCTTCCCCTCGAAGCTAATGCAACTTTAGCCCACAAGCAAACCAATCTATCCCAGTCTGGGCAAGCATTTCTCTGGGCGGCGATGCTCGTGCTCCTCAAGGCAAATAGTCTCGAACAAAGTCAATTCCAAGCCGAAGACTTGGACTTTATCGAAGAAGAACTAGAGTTTGAAGTCATCTCTACAGGCGGTTTACCCCGCAACTTAGAGCGACATATTCGTCGCCGTTTGACATCTCCCCCACGCCAAACACGCCCCGTTACCCTCCAAGATCTAATCTATCAGCTACGCCAAATCGCTGATAAAGTGGGGAATCCAGATCCTCGTCGTCGCTCCCTGCGTGGCAAAGCGATGTCAGTCAAGAAAGCTACCGAAACGATCGCTGGATTGGCTCACGACGAGAATTTGACCGAAATGGCGGCACTTGTAGCTGGGTTTCTAGTGACATATACTAGTGAAACCGAACAGTGGACGCTTGATGAATTAGTCAACCTTTGGTCGAATAAATTTCCCGCCGCACCAGGACAAATTCATGGAGCCAATCACGATCGAGTCGGTGTATTCTGGGCACTATTACTATTGTCAGCTCAATCCAAAGTCGAGTTAGATCAAACAGAATTTTACCAAACTCTCACCATCCGCAGACTGCATGAAGATTCGGTCGAAATGAATTAGTTTTAGCCCAATAATATGTGCCAACTAATAATTTGTAGAGCTAGATCGGCAGCCATATGACTGAGATAACTCGGCAAGAGCGATCGATAAATCCGAATACATCTCGCCCATAGTACTCCAGCAATAAATACGGCGATCGATCCTACTAATACTAGTCGCCAATCGTCACAATAAGCCATCAGTAAAATAATATGATGTAAGGTGAAAAATGTTGCAGATAGCACTAGCGATAATTTGTTCGACCAGATCGATCGACAATGCCGATCGACAAACCCTCGCCAAGTATACTCTTCAATAAATGAATTAATTAACGTCTGAAACGTGCCAAAGCCAAATATCATCAAGGGAACATTCATCCCCATCTGACTAACCCTAGCTCTAATATCGGGAATATTCAACCAGTATCTACCTCCAAACCAATAGCTACTGAGAATAAACTGAAACATCAAGATTCCTAAAATTATACCAGCTAATAAACTGTGCCGATTAGGTAATGTTAATCTCAAAGTTTGCCGCTCGACAAATACATGCCACAAAATCGGCAAGATTGCTACCCAAATTCCACAAAAAATGGCGATTCCCTGTCCGACAGATCCAGGAAAGAGCATAGTTGAAGAGATGACCCCAATGCTCGATCCTGGAACTATTAATAATAATGCTAGTATCGATCGATTCCGGCTAGAATTACTGGTGGCTGGATTTAATATCATAGATTTACCTTGACGAGGCACTTCAATAAGGTAAACCCTAAATCGATCGATCGAGCCACGATATGGACACTTATACAACCGTCTACACTCGGCTATAAAGTTAAAATCGTTAAATCTTTATTATTTCTATCCTGATTTATTAAACTGATTCTAGAAGTAGATAGCAGTATATTGCGATATGAAATGAGAAAACTTATAGTTCTCGCCCTAGTAATTTTTTGTGGCAGCTTAGGATGGGAGTTGTCTAAGGCTATGTCACCCGGTGATAGTGGAGATCGAGATGCCCTAGCCAATTACGATCGCACAATTCAGAGCGACACAAAGAATTCTATTGCTTACAATAATCGCGGTGTGCTGAAAAGGGACAAACTTAATGACACACCTGGGGCATTAGCTGATTTCGATCGAGCTATTCAAATTAATCCCAAGCATGCTGAAGCCTACAGCAATCGAGGCAATCTAAAAATTACCAAGCTTAATGACGTATCGGGAGCATTAGCTGATTTCAATCGGGCAATTCAAGTTAATCCCAATTACGATACAGCTTACTATAATCTCGCTCTTCTGAAAGATGGCTATCTCCATGATACACCAGGGTCATTAGCTGACTACGATCGGGCTATTCAAATTAACCCCAAGAATGCTGATGCCTATAATAATCGGGGAAGTTTGAAGCACGTTAAACTCAAGGACTTTCAAGGGGCGTTAGCTGACTACAATCATGCTATCGCGCTTAACCCTAAATCTGTCTCAGCCTATAATAATCGCGGACTTTTGAAGCAGGATCGACTCAATGACTCTCAAGGGGCGTTAGCTGACTACAATTATGCCCTCACACTTGACCCTAAGTTCATCCAAGTTTATCTCAATCGAGGTAATTTGAAACAGGATAAACTCAATGATCCTCAAGGGGCATTAGCCGACTACAATTATGCCCTCACGATCGGTCCTACATGTGCCAGAGCTTATCTCGAACGGAGTTATTTGAAGGAGAATAAACTCAATGACTCTCAAGGGGCATTAGTTGATTACAATCTTGCAATTGTGTTTGACCCTACAAAAGCTGATGCTCATCGTATGAGGGGATATCTAAAATATGTAAAATTTGGCGATCGATCTGGCGGGATTGAGGACGTGCGTCAGGCAATTAAACTTGCACGGGAACAGGGAAATTCTGATACGCTGCAACTCTGTCTTAAAATATTACAATCCTGGGGGAGCAGTGAATAGTCCAATTAGTGGCAATCGATCGTACATTGTCGTCGGAAGATTTCGATCGGGTTGAGTTCGATTCCAAGTTAAAATCTATCCATCTAAACAATCTAATAATGCCTGACGCATAATATCGACTGGTGCAGTTTTTCCTAGCCACAATTCTAATGCTACCGCACCTTGTCGTACCAACATTTCTACACCGTCGATCGTCATCACACCTTCCACTCTTTGCGCCAATGCCAAAAATTTAGTCGGTCTAGGTGTATAAATTAGATCGTAAACGATCGCACTAGGATTCAATTTTGACATTAGTTCTTCACTGACTGGAGTAGCTGCAATGTCTGGGTACATACCGATCGGTGTACTATTAATTAATAGCAAGTTTTGTCGATTCTCCAGGGGAGATTGCTCTCCGCCAACGATTAGAGTTGCCAATTCATCCCAGGTATGGGTTTGCAATTTAACCAAGCTCGGCGCAGATTGCCCATTCACAGCAAGTTCCACCCCTTCCCAACTATCGCGAAAATCCTTTAACTTTACCTCATCTCTACCCAATACCTGAATTTTCGCGCAACCAAGCTGATGACAGCCAGCTACTACCGCTCGCGCCGCACCACCATTGCCTAAAATAACCGCCGTAGTATTTCCCCAGTCCCGCTCTATTGCCTCTAGAGGGCTGATAAATCCCGCCACATCAGTATTTGTTCCTTTCCAGCCTTTGTCAGTCTTCCAGATGGTATTTACCGCGCCTACAGCCTGAGCGAGGGGGGTAATCTCTGCGAGGAGGGGGATAATTGCCTGTTTGTGGGGAATTGTCACATTACAGCCGACGATGCCAATTGCGCTGAAGCCATCTAGAGCGGTAGCGAGATTGGCGGGAGCAACGGCAAATGCTGCATAGAGATAGTCTAAGCCTAATTTGGCGATCGCTGCATTGTGCATGACGGGAGAGAGTGAATGGGCGATGGGATTGCCGATTACTCCAAGTAATTTGGTTGTACCTGTAATTTGAGGCATGGGATGAGAGGTATTTAATTATGTCGTTCGCGGAGCGTCCGCTTTGCGGAATCGTCTCAATATCCTAACCCGCATAGGTGGCTTTTGTTTGTGTAGTTGCGGTTTCAAGCAGTAGGGGCAATTCATGAATTGCCCCTACTGGTTGAAACCGCGTCCCAACTAGCATATAAACCGTGGGGAATCGATAATATTTCAAGGGATTTGAGAGAATTTTTCATGGTTTGCGTGTGCTGTTTTATAGTTGTCAAACAATCTCTTAGAGAGCTTAAATATAATTTATATATTAGGCATATTCGATCGTCAATAAATGATAAAATAGATGAGTGGACGATCTAGCATTATGACGACACTATTGTTTACACAGTAGAGAATATATTTACAGATTAATTATGAAAATTGCTACTTGGAATGTTAATTCAATTCGGACAAGGCTGGATATTGTCACGGATTGGTTGAAGGCAAACTCGATCGATGTTTTGTGCGTGCAAGAAACAAAGGTCACTGATGAGCAATTTCCGATCGCAGCGTTCACCGATTGTGGTTATCACGCCTATATCTCTGGTCAAAAATCTTATAATGGGGTGGCGATATTTAGCAAGCAGCCATTAACCAATGTTAGTTATGGGTTTGGGGGTATATTAACACCAGAGCTAGTAGGAGATTTGGATGAGCAAAAACGGGTCATTACTGGGACTTTAGATGGTGTAAAAATTGTCAATCTATATGTGCCAAACGGCAATGCCGTAACTAGTGAGAAATATCCCTACAAGCTCAGATGGTTGGAGTTGTTGGGGAAGTATTTAAAAACTATTCTGGACTCTGGAGATCGATCGATATGTGTTTGTGGTGATTTTAATATCGCTCCAGCCGATATCGATATTCATAGTAATACTACTTCAAAGGATCGCGTCATGGCAACTGTACCCGAACGAGAACTATTACAGCGATCGATTATCGATTTGGGCTTTAGTGATAGCTTTCGGAAATTCACCCCAGAAGGAGGTCATTTTAGCTGGTGGGATTATCGTCAACAGGGTTTTGAACGCAATCGCGGTTGGCGGATTGACACTCTATATCTTACGCCAGATTTGCTCGATCGATCGATTAGTTGTTCGATCGATATCGAGCCTCGCAAATTAACTCAACCTAGCGATCATACGCCAGTAATTGTCGAAATTAGTAGTGTGTGATTGGTGCTGCTAAATCGAGGTTCAACAAACTTACATCAATCCTACTACATAATTAACCTGTAGGGGTACCCTCAGATATAAGCTTTCACTAATAGTTATTTCTTGCTGTAAAATGCCAGCATACAAACATAACCTTGGGTAGGGGCAATTCATGAATTGCCCCTACCCA
>JANOPX010000221.1:0-3143 GCA_031422115.1 Chamaesiphon sp. VAR_4_metabat_408
GCCTCAGCTTGAGCAATCAGAACCACTTCAGGAACGTAATCGGGGTGGTAAGGAATTAAACCCGTACTCCAAAGAGCCAGACTCGCTTCTCTCAACCACTTTTTGAGCCGTCGGTTAGTGGAAAATGGAATCCAGTTAGAACCCAACGCCTCACTAAAAGGGATATACTCACTCAGGATCTTATTCTTGTCTTCTGGAGCAATCAGCATCTCTGGAAAGAAAATGGACTGAAATCCATACTTATCTAAAAGTGCCTGAATTCTGCCATCGGGATCGAAACCGCCCCGCTCCCAGCGGATATTTGTCGGGGCACCCAAATTTTTCACCAAGACGTGAGGAATCTTACCTTGTGAAGCCTCAACTGATTCCACGAACAATTCTAAAGATTCTGGTGTACCATTAGTGATAAAGAAAAATACAATATCGATCGTATTATCGGGATCTGCCAGCATTCCCAGTACATCATTTTGTTCGATCCAGCGATTGAGGTAAGCAGCCACCTGAGAAGGCATCACAATTAGAACATCCTGCTGTTTGGCAAGATCGAAAATTTGGTCGGCCAAAAAGTAATCATCAGCATTACCTGTAAAGGTAATTTGTTCTTGAAGAGTAAGAACTCCCTCTTTTTTCTTAGTGGTAGTCGAATTCTTCCGCGAAACAGTCTGAAGATCGATATTCTCCGTTACAGGAGTACCATTCCTGAAGCCTTCATACATCGCCTTCCGGTATGTCAGCCCCACATTCGGCGTAGAAGCATCCGCGTCAATTAGGAAAAATGGATGGTTTGCCGCTGTCATTTGCTCTGCTGCCACCAATGCCACGGTGGTTTTGCCCATCCCACCCTTCTCACTCACCATAAATCCAATTGACGTTCTCTTGGGAGTCGTATCGATGACTGGATCTGGAGCTTTAACAGTTTTGATTGCCTTCTTAGTCATAATTATCCAGTTTTTGTAGTTGTTTGAGATTGATATTTAATCATCAAGTAATGAGAGTCTAAAGTCCCTACATTTAAGCATAAAGTTTTAGGAACAGGAGCTATAGCTCCGTGCTTAAATCCCTACCTTTAAAGACGAACTTATTACTTATTACTTATTACTTATTACTTATTACTTATTACTTAATCACAGGTTTAGGCATCAGATACTCCCAGAGGCAGTAAACATCGGCCATCCGCGACTGGCAGCCTGCTGGTACATCTAACTTGGGTAAGTTAAATCCGGTGTCGCTATAATAAATAGGCGTTTTGCCATCTAACTGTTCGCGGGACGGCAATCGACGATCGAAGTAGTAAACTAGTTCATCTCTGAGCACATCCGCCGCTCCGCCAGAAATCATTACTTCTTCTAGATCCCTGGGTAAATATTCATCTAACCAGTTGAAAATCGCCTGACAGTAGATTTCGTTGGTAGATTCCAGTACCTGAATCAAACGAGCAAGTTCTTCTTCAGCAGCCTGCTCTTCCTTCTGCCGCAAAATCGGCTGGAGAGCAGCCTTATCCTCCTGCAACCAATATTTAGCGATCACTACACTCAAATCCTCTAACTTGTATCCAGAGGTTCTTTTGACGACTTCTTTGACCCAATTATTGAAGCCCAGGTCACAACTAGCAAAATCACTAACTACTCCATTCTTGGTAACGTAACAAGTTAAGTTCCGATGACCTGCCATAAATACGCCAACTTTAGATTGGGGATTGGCAGATTGGCGATTTTGATACAGTTCAAGGATTCCGGCACCTTCTGGGTGAAAGCAAGACCCCGCCAGCTTGACATTCATCATCCCCAGTGGCGAATCAAAGTTAGGCAGAAATGAGATCAGTTGCTGTTCCAACAACCGACAATCTGCCAACTCCCCAGGTGGTAACAAACACCCAATCGATAAATTGTATTTTTGCCCTAACTCAAAGCGATGGGCAAGAATCGATATCCCTGCCAAGATCTTGTACACAGCAGCATCGATCTTGAGTGGCTTGAACCGTTGAAAGGCTCCAAACCGTTGTGCCAAGTCGCCAACAGCATAGTAACGATCTTTGACCCCAACAAAACAATATTCGACGGTGGCTCTGGGGGACTTTGCACCTTTACCGTAACTATTTAACTGCCCATCCAAAGTCGAACGATCGATCTCGATTACTTCTGGGGACATGACTACAGAAATCATCACCCCATCACAGATGCCAATCATCTTGGTCAAACTAGCTCCAAGATCGATGACAACTGACATAAGTTTATTTTTAGCCATATTTACCCAGTGAAGATCGATCGATACCTACTTTGCCATCAACAAGGAAAAATTTGCAGACGATGGAGGCTTGACTAATTCAAACTCCTCATCTTCATCTTCATCTGTATCCCCATCATCTGAATTTGAATCCGCATCTATGCTCCGAAGCTGTTGAGTCGATGGTGGAATAGAAGGCTGTCCCAGAAAAGAAACTCTCCTGGCTAAACCATCAACTGGCAACGGGATACCCTCAAGACTATAAAGATCGACGATTGAATTAATCTGAGCGATTAAGCGATCGATCGACTGATACCCAATTGCCCATAATTCTTTCTCTGATGTTTCCCCCTGTGGAAACATCGCTGGGGGTAGAAGAGCCGCAATCAGAAGATCTGACAGGATCTCGCGAGATGAGGAAGATTTCGCTAAATAGGCATGAATATTCTTCAGTTTCCGATCATTTTCTCCAAAATCTATGCCGATTTTCTTTCTCGTTGATTGAGCCATAAATTCGTCATTTTAGTGAATTCTATTATCCACTTAGATTTCAATTAATACGAGCGTAATCAGCGTAAATACTGAGGAATGCCAACTATTACGACCGATCCAAGTTAGCTATCTCAGTAAAATGTTCACTCGTCGTAGAATATTTCAGTCGTATTGTTGCTAAATTGGCTAATAGTAGGAGCTGCCTACCTTTATTTCTATTACTAACCTCAACAAATACCACTCCAACCTTCTAGAATCTTCCCGCAATTGTGCCGAGCCGAATCTGTTAGTGAAAGCGTAGAATTGAGTATCGCTTGGAAGTTGGCTGTGGGCGGGGTAGCCAGCAGTGCTAACATCCGTACAATCGCCTGCGGCAATTTACGGCTGTTGCATACTGGTGAGGGCGTTCCCCCCTTCAAACCTCCCCT
>JANOPX010000222.1:0-19722 GCA_031422115.1 Chamaesiphon sp. VAR_4_metabat_408
CTTCTGAGAAGATTCGCCCAAGCGTTTCATTTTCTTGGCGGTTTCGCCGACTGTAGTCCGTAAGCTGAGAATACTATCGACTGTCTGTACCATCACCACACTACCTTCTTGGGCGTTAGTATAGGCTTTGTCAGCAATTACCGATGCTTCACTGGCACTACTAGCAACGGTTTGAATCGATTTCATCATCTGTTCTACCGAGCCGAGCGTATTTCTAATTTCGGATGCTTCTACGACCGCTTTTTCTGATAGTAAGTGAATAGATTCTGCGTTGGTTTCCAAAGATTCGTTTACCTGCCCCGTAGATTCTCGTACCTGGATGGCAATATCTCGGAGATTGTCAATAATGGCATTAAAGATATCCGCAACCGTACTCATTTCCATCGAATCTAGACTAGCTCGCACGGTGAGATCGCCATCGAGCGCACCCTCTACATCACTTACCAGTTGAAGAATCGCTGTTTCTAGAGAAGATGCACTTTGTTGCTTTTGCTCGTCTAACAATGATTTGATCCGACTAACGAGAAAGTTGAAGGTTTGAGCGAGGGTTTGCACCTCTAGGGTTCCCGCTAACTCGGCTTGGATGTCTAAATTGCCATCGACTACCTGTTGCGCTGTGTTGGTAAGATTGCCCAATGGTTGTGATAGTTGCCGCGACAACAACAAAATCACGCCAGTCGCTACACCACCCAAAACTAAGGCGGTGAGTCCAAAAATGTTTAACAGTTCTTGCCCTGGGGCATATACCTCAGCCGCTTCGATCGAGGCGATGGCTACCCAAGGAGTCGAGGGAATGGTAGTGAGACTAAAAATCTGACCTTGGTATTCTAAGGCTGCGGTGGCTTCGGTATCGCTGCCATTGGGCGATCGATCGACCACAACTTTACTAACTCCTGGTAATGCAGCTAGCTGTTGTTGTGCCTGAGCTGGAGTAAGAGTAGGAGTTTTGGCAAGTTCAGCGAGTAATTCTGATGCTTTAATTAAAGTTTTGCCGCCGATTACTTCCTGTTGTTTCGCAGAACTACCTTTAGCAGAAATAGTATTAATGGTTTTACTAGATTTACTATCAATAGTTTGCACTAATTTAGAACCAGACAAACTCGAAGCTAAATATTTGGCAATATTTTTGTCTAGATTAGTTGCAGGTATCCCCGCTTTGATTACGCCCAAAAACTGCTTAGAGACTGGATCTTCGATCGACTGAGATACCGCAATTACCACAGCTTTAGCCGAATCATCAAATTTGGGACTATCGATCGACCTACCCTTAGCCTTAGCATTTTGCCACCATTTTTCATCACTCTGCACAAAATCTGATGTAGGGTTGCTAAAGGCAACATTGAAACCGTTGCGTTCGGTGATAAACATCTCCGCTAGATTAGCTTCTTCGATCGAATTTTTCAGATACTCATTCAATGCCGGATCGGACTTAAATAATTTAGTTGCTTTAAACTCAGTTTCAGTTACCTTGATGTCTTGTTGCGGCAGTTTTCTGGCTTCGGCTTGCTGTGATTGACTCCGCAACGCCGCCGTCAGGCTGGGGTTACTCGCAACTAAATACGGAATCTTGAAAGACTGTGCTAAAAATACGTTAGAGACTCTACTAGTTAGGTGTGAATTCTCTTGGAGATTTTGTAGCTCTCGATCGGTAACTCGTCGTTGAACGATACTATAGCCAATTGCACTAACTACGACTAGTGGGACAATAACTGTTGGCAAAATTGTCAATAGCAATCGACGACGGAGAGTATTATTACCACCAAGCTTGTTGTTATTCACAGCCTGGATTGGCTCTAGATCGATCGAGTTGAGATCGCGCACAAAGTTATTCATCAGAGAGTTGGGAGTTGGGAGTTGGGAGTTGGGAGGGGGCTAGACTTCGGTTGAGATGGTGTTACCCCCCCCAACCTGCCAAAGCGGGTGGATTAGTTGTCGGCGGAGGATATTTGAAACCCTAGTTCTTCGTTCTCAACCGCCCCGCGACTAAAGTGCGGGCTACTAGCCAAAGTCCACTTAAGTGGACTTCCTGATGCTAGCCAACGATTCTGGATTTAATACCGAAATTTGTCGATTTTTTTCGGTCAAACTTCCGAGTAGATAAGGCTCTAAACAAGTGGGGGAATTTTCAGCTAGCATTGGCAAAGGCTGGGTTTCAAACCGAGCTACCCCAGCCACTTTTAGCACGGCTAATCCGAGATATTTTTCAGGTACATCGTGACTTTCAGTGCCCAGAGAGCGAAAATTAATGATGATAATTTGATAATTGCGCGGATTGACTGGCAAAGATGGTAAACCCAAAAGTTGACCTAAATCGACCACACAAAAAACTCGATCGCGAGCATTCATCATGCCGATCGCAAAATCTGGCAGATTTGGCAAGGGCGAAATCGAGCTAGCAGGCACCAGCAAGGCTTCCTGGACTCGATCCATCGATAATAATGCAGGGATCTCCGCAGTGAGCTGGAACCGCAGGTAAGGATCGCCAACAACAGCTACTGGTTCAAATAATTGGGGTAAAAGTTGCTGAAGCCTAGCAAGAGTAGTATTTGCGGTCATGATTTCAAGCGGTAACTTCTTCAATAGCACCGACGAGCTGTTCCGCAGTATAGGGTTTAGTGAGATAAACTTTCACACCCTGCTTCAATGCCCAAACTCGATCGACATCCCGATTCTTGGCAGTACAAGCGACGATCGGAATACTCGCCGTCTCTGGTTGCTTTCGCAAATGACGGCACAACTCCAATCCGCCCATCACTGGCATCATCAAATCTGTGAGGATTGCATCTGGTATATCTACCTTCGCTTTGTCGAGTGCTTCCTGACCATTAACAGCCGTAATCACTGTGTGACCTGCTTTGGTGAGGTACTGACAGACCAATTCCAACTCAGCCTGCATATCCTCGACTACTAATATTTTCGACATTTTTTATTCCTAATTAAAAATAGTTTTAGAGGGTGTTTGAAAAGTATACGGGTGGCACTCGTAAACGTTAGAGAATCCCCCCTAACCCCCCTTAACAAGGGGGGGATTGGATCCGGCACCCCCCTTGTTAAGGGGGGCTGGGGGGGATTTCTAGGAGTGAAGGTAACAAATTTGACTTTTCAAACAGCCTCTTAAACCGGATTCCCGCAGTAATAAGTTCATAGTTCCCCGATCGAGCCGAAATATCCGCAATTGTCTAAGTTAAATATTTCTCAATCACTTCCAACAAATCTTGCTCGGTAAATGGTTTGGTGAGGTAGTCAGTCGCGCCGACGAGATTAGCTCTGACTCGATCGACTAGACCCTTATTTCCCGTCACCATAATAATCGGGGTTTCGGCTAACGCCGCACTACTTCGGAATAAGCTGCAAAGCTTGTAGCCATTGATATTCGGCATCGTGATGTCCATTAAAATCAGATCTGGCTTGAGCCGAAAAATTATGCTAGAAGCTTTAATCGGATCTTCAAGTTTGGTGAGTTGATATTTGCCCTTATTCCCCAAAAATCGCTCCATTTCATCGAGAATTAATGGACTATCATCAATACAGGCAATTTGATATAAGTCTGGATTGATGACCACAGGACTCACATTTCGATCGACTTCTGGCAGTTTTTCAGTCGAGTTAACTGGTGGTAAATCTGGTTCGGGAATAATCGGCAGTCGATCGAACGGTGCCCCTGGATCCCGCAAACAGATCGCATTGTAGCGAAGATAAGGCGCGATCAGTTGGAGTACCTTTAATTCATCTTGCTTGAGAAATAATGCCAAATCTCGCACACTTCGCCCTTTCATCAATTGCGCGATCTGATTTAATGCTTTGGAGCTGAGGGTTCCCCCTGGAATGGGAGTTTCGAGGAATTTGGCATTGCTTAAGTACGGGCGTTGATGTGGAGATCGAATAATAGTCGTGAATTTTTGCCAGATTTTCAGTCGCTGCTGATAATAATCGAGCGTCTTGGCGATGTCTAAACCAGGCTGTGGCTTAAATCCTGTCGCGATTGGGATTGGTCGATCCCGATGCCATGTCATTTGTTCATTCCTGAGCCACAGTAGAGATTCCAAGGCTTCTTTCGTCAAGTCTGTGGAAATCCGCTCTAGCCCGGATCGATCGAGCAAGCCTTGTAGTGCTAGACGCTCTATTTCCTGCCGAACCAAGTTGAGCGAGTCAACTTGTACCGATTGAGCTGCTTGCTCATAGCCCAAGTAGCGCAACCGCTCGACCAATTGATTCAAAGATTGGATCGAGCAATCAACAGCTAATAACTTTCCGGATCTCAGGTAAATATTCCAGCCAATTGAGCCATAAACGATCTCCAGACAGCCAGTACTCTCTTCGCTTGCTAACTGAGTTAATAATTGGGGCGGATCGATCTCTGTATTCATGGCATATATTGAGCGTTCTACACTTATAGTTCCCCCAAATCCAACTCAAAATTCACATTCTGGCGATCGACCCGTAAGAATCAGTAGATGACAATCATTAGTTAGTGCATCAGAAGCTCCTGGCGTAAATGGCATCGCGTACCAATTAGATCGTATGTTATTTAGGGGTTGCTCAAAAATTCAATAAATTGCATTTAATTCGATCGTTGATTTATCGTTATCAGAAAGGAAAAATTATGGTTGAGCAATAAAATTGCTGATGATGATGCCTATCGATCGCAGGTTAAAAAACTAATTCCTGGGCTATATTAATGGACGTTGATTTCAGCTTTACCGAGTCGTCCATCTTCCATGTATACAGTCCGATCTGCCACATCCGAAATATGCCCCTTGGATAAGCCGAATGCTTCACCCAGTTCGACTTGCTTCAAGCCTCGACCTTCCATTAAATGCTGTAAGAATTCATGTGCCGGAGTTTGCATCCAATCTTGCAGAGCGTATGCTTTTTCTTCATAATCTCGGATGAGTTTTACTAGTAGGAGAAATAAAGTATGCTCGGTTTCAGTTCGGCTCGTTGGCGTAGCCTCTCCTTTGGAGAATCGCTTTGATAGTAAGTTCTCCGTTACAACTAAAAACTGCTCGTACTCTTGGTGAGTTTCGATAATTTTGGGGTGGATTTCATACCGATCGAGCAAATCCATATAGCTATCTCGATTAATAGTAAAGGTCATTTTTCCAATCGTCCTTGCTGTATTCTGCGTGGGTTAAAAAGTATTTAAAATATGCGATTTGGGCTTCATAATCGATCGATCTCTGCCTAAGAGAATGTCTGAAAAGTACGATCGTAGGTTATCAATCCCCCTAAATCCCCCTTGAAAAGGGGGATTTAGCGGCGGTTTTACGTCACGGGGTTCCCCCGTGACGTAAAAAACCGACAAGACAGGGGGATTTCTAGAGTTTGCGCTTCTACCTAGACTTGTGTGTACACGGTAGCTTTTTCAGGGGGTTGGGAGGATTAAATCTACGCTTCTCAGACACCCTCTGAATGCCTGAATCATGTGACATTTCAACGAGGAGCGCGGTTCTATTATCTGCGAATCGAACTACCAGCCAAACCAAACAAGACAGCACAGTATTTACTGTAAATAGGCACAAAAAATCGGCTGTTAGGATTGAAGTGATTCCTAAAAGCCTTACCAGCAATACTTTCTAACCGATGGAGTTAAGGAGGCTCGAACTCCTGACCCCTACAATGCCATTGTAGATTTATCAGACGCAGACAACATACTGGTCAATACTTTCAAAGCTTCCCAAAAAGACTAGTGGGTGAAACAGTGGGCAGACCATCATTATAGCCTTTTGCGGCTGTTATGGCGTGTTTAGTTGGTTTAGTGGGTGCCCTAGCTAGACATGATTTCTAGGTCTGAGTCTTTTGTTTTACAAGTGTCTGTAATCGTTCGTCTGTCTCTGTATTTGCTGATTCTCGACCTCTTGACGATCGAGAAACTCTTGTAACCTACATTCCACACTTCAATTTTTACGACAAAACCCAACGAGCGAAATTATATTCTCAACGGCTATATCATCGTTAATTCCCGTTTAACGAATTCTAGATAGTACCGGATAGAATCTAAAGCTATCGGACATATTGCCGGACACTAGCACGTAATATGGTATGTCCACTTATCGGATATATTGTCAAAATTACCAGATAAATTATCGGATAAGTGGATGTTCAACCTTTACCGGATAGAAAGAGTGTTATCGGATAGGAAGAGTGTTATCGGATATGAGTAGATCGGATAAGGTGGCACATGACGCGGATGGAGATACTACAGAGAATGGGGTACCTTCAATTCTACAGACGGTCGCCCCACCGCTCACGATTGAGTAATGGGGGGGTATTTATTGTCTGCTTGCCTATTTATTCAGCCGCCCCAAATAAACGGGCAACAGTTCATCGTCTGCCTTCTCTCCATACTCGATCGATAGTCTGCCATGTAGTGAAACCTGAACTAGTCTAATCTTCTCGATCGCTTGCTCAAGCTGTTTAGCTTCCTTGGCTGAGGATTTAGCATATTCACAGATTAGACTTGCTCTCAGTCCTTCTAGCTGTACCTGACAACGTTTAAGCTGTTCTCCGTAATGTTCGTGTGACTCAAACTTAAAGCCTTGTGTTTCGTCTGCCATGATTAATTATTCTCAGTTTGTATAGTAAACTTGTACGACTTAGACATCTTCCAATTCCCCCGCCCCTGTAGTCTCGCAAAGTCGATAGCAGCATCACCATTGACCTTGTTTCGATCCGTGCGGGTCAATCCTAGCCAACCATGAAACTCTCCGAACGAGAATGATGATGAAACTTCTCCACTAACTTGCTCGATCGCATCAGTTGGGATAATTTGCACGTCATCAGCTATGGATTCAGAATTACTCGAATCGTCTGAGGGGATATTTTTATTATCCGATAAACTGCCCGACAAATCAACGGCGTTATCCGGTATCCTGAACACCTTAGTCGCTATATCCGATATGCTGTCTTTTATATCCGCTATATTGTCCGATAGGTTGTGCGTACTAACAGATGCTATGCTATCCGGTACATTGACCGATGAATTAGTCCCTATATCCGGTAATCGGTTGGAAGCTACCGATCGAGTGTCTGAAGGGTCTAGGATGCCTTTAGCAGTTAGATCCCGTACTAATACATTAATTCTTTCCCGTTCGAGCCATAGGTCATTCTTCAGATCTACCCAAGCCGCGTTAGACAGTCCATCGAGATACTCCATCCGCTCTTTAACTGGAGAGATGGCGGTTTCTAGCGACTCAAATACTTTACCGGATACCTCAGCCACTATAGCCGATAAAGTACTTTCTTTGTCCGATACATTGCCCGATAAAATGTCCGATACGTTATCCTCACTATCCGGTAACTTCCCATTTAGCGCATCCAGCCCCAATTGAACCAGCTTAACGATCGTTGGAGATACTTCTACCTTTTGGCTGATATGGTGAGTTCTAGCCCCACCCTTGACGGCTATCTGCTGAACCGCGTCGTAGATCTCATTGGGGAATCTAACATCTACCCTCGTTATTGACTCACTTGCTCTACTCATATCCGGTAATACTTTCCTAATGTCCGATATTTGTCTAGTATATCCGATAGGTGGCGATCGTCAAGCCTCTATCGATCTATCCGATACCTATCGGCTAAAATATCCGATAAAAGTCAATGCTTATATCCGACATTTTAGCCGATAAATACGTTATGATATCCGATAAACTGTCTCAGCAATTGAGCAATTAACAGACAGACATTTTAGACACGAGAGAATCAGGGTTTGAGGGCATAAATTTTAGAGGGTGAAATAAGACAGATGAGAGTTGCTATTTATTGTAGAGTGAGCACCCATGACCAAAACTGTGAGCGACAAGAGAGGGACTTGAAAGAATACGCGGCTAGATGTGGGTATGAGATTGTGGGGGTCTGGAGCGAAACAATGTCGGGGATGAAAATCGATCGCATTCAGCGTAAGGAAGTAATGAAGCTAGCCAAAGCTAGAAGTATCGACGCAGTACTGGTAAGCGAGTTAACACGGTGGGGAAGATCTACGATCGATCTGATAAACACATTGAATGACTTACATAGTTGGAAAGTTAGTCTCATAGCTCAAAATGGCTTCCAATGCGATTTATCGACACCCCACGGGAAAATGATCCTGGGCATTATGGCAACACTGGCAGAGTTCGAGAGAGACTTATTTGCTGAGAGGGTAAAGTCAGGGGTTGCACTTGCGAGGTCAAAGGGTAAAGTATTCGGTCGTAAACCTGGTAGTAAGGCTGATAAGTATCGTAATCAAATTAAGTTATTACGCAGTGAAGGTAAGTCTATTAGAGCAATTGCGACTGAACTAGGTATTGATAAAGGACTAGTGGAGAGACAAATAGCTATTCTAAAGAAGTAATTTATATCTATGTTTAAGTAGCTCGTTTCCCGATAAAATACCCCTGACTCAATTACGGGTCGGGGGTATTGCTTACTTATGGCATTCGGCGGTAACGGAATCAAACACTGGCACCAGCATCGATTAACTTCTGCATGGTAGTAGCGATCGAGCAAAGTGAATTGTGCATTGTTCTAAAATCGGTCTGCAAGGGGTTGGAAACTCCTCTGCTGTTGCGATCTGGGTCGATTTGTAGATCGAAGGTTCTAAGGGTGTCCCTCATCTCGATAAGCTGTGCTGGGAAGGTCGCTAAAATATCTAATTCGGATTGGGTAAGCTTCATTTTTTATTATTACTAGTAATACTTGCTATTATACCTTAAATTCGGGACGACGGCTACCCTTAGAGGCAGTTTAATTGTTACTGTGAATCACTTATGACGAAATCTAAGCATCCTTATACCTTACATAACAATAGGCTGAGATGCTGCTTAAATAGGCTTTAAACAGTCAATAATCTCTGATTGAGTCTACACAGTTTGAGAAGGGGATTACTTTCTACACAGCATCCTGAATGTAGTAGCAACCCAAATCACATACTACTCGGAGGCTCCTTAGTTCCTGTTCGCTCATTAATTTGTCAAAATAGCCTAGCTCTTCTCTACGAACGTTATACAGCAATCAGTGTAGAGAATATTATCCAATAGTTTAGAGCTGGAAGATTTCCAAAAACCATAACGTAAAACCTCTGCGAAAATATTCCGAAGGGGATAGACCAGCGTGGCAGGGAAGCGATCGATACTTGGGATATGCTACAGGGCTAGTCGATCGAAGGTGATTCCCTAATCTCAGTGACCCTGAAGAATATCCCAGAATTATCGATGTGATTTGGGGGAGTTTTACCGATCTGGACGCGATCGCCATTCTTTGTACTTGTACCTAGCCCAACCATCCTTATATTCCATTCTCTTTGCCAGATATTCCCAAGCTTTGAGGGGCGGCTGGGTATCGCTTTGTAAGAGCCTAAACATCACCCACCCCTTCTTGTACCCATTCTCGCTCTGCTGCTTTATCAGGTTACCTATATTGTCAATCCACACCGAAAGCGGATCGATGTCTTGGGGCGGCGGCGGTGATTGTTGAGAGTCATTCCGTTCCCCTTGACGCTCCAGTTCCCCTTTAACCTGCTCATAAGCCTCATTGACAGCAATCATCGCTTCATGGCTACCGCCTCTGTCTGGATGGTGGAGTGAAGCCGCCGCCCGATAAGCCGCCTTCAAATCTGCCATTGATATCGGTCTGATTAATCCTAGTACTTGATAACACGTTGTACTCATATACCTTCTCTGGTTCGATCTAGTGATGGATTGTTTTTTTATTTTTTCTTTTAGCCGGAAACGTGTTTTAAGGTGGTGACGGTGGTGACGGTAGTGACGGTGGAACTAAAACCCTTGCTGGCATGTGGTTTGCTCTTTTTTTATTAGCTATTATTGCCGTCACCGAGGGGTGACGGTAGTGACGGCAATAAAAAGTGGTAAGCAAGCAGTCACCGTCACTACCGTCACCCTCCCGTCACCCCTAAAATCAGGTAAGGTGACGGCAAATTTAAGATAGAAAGCCTTTACTAGCAAAGGATACAGCCTCTACCGTCACTACCGTCACCACCGTCACCACCTTAAAACACGTTTGACCCATAAGAAATTTAATTTTTCCATTTCCGAAACACGTAATAACGGTTTTCCTTTCCGTTCGCTGTCCTTTGTCGCGTCTTCCCTTCTTTACTAAGATCGAGCCAGCCTAATCGATCTAGCTCTTTCACTAGCTCAGATTTGTTGACACCTTTACACAATTCATCATCAAACACTGACGGCGGTACCCAGAACTCTTCGGTTTCATCGTAAGAGCCTTTTGGTGACTTACGATAAGCAAGCAAGTTCCGAACCTTGTTGTCGTCTCCATCTGCCAAATGATAGACTCGATCGCTAAACTCGTTCGTTGTAAACAGATGCTCAATACGCTTGACCGCGTTCTTAATCTCAATCGAACCATCCCCGCCCCTGGAAGCCAGCCAAGCGTTAAAACATTCGGAGATAGCCCAATCTATCTGTCCAGCATCAAAGGGCAGTAGATCGTATTTATGAGCCAACCCAAGAGATATCTGTAGTAGCGCGAACCGTTTAGCAACCCGTCCGATCGCACTATCTTTGTTGCCTTCGGATAATTTGGCGGCGGTGAGGTGGAGCTGTTTCGATAAATTGCCAGCAAACGAGGGATCGGCGATATCAGTGACTAATCGAGACAGAAAAGTATCTAGAGCCGTGCCCCGATTCTCGATTACCGCCGCCTCTAGTGCTGATGCGAACTGAAAACCGCTTTCCGCCCCGTGAATCGTCTCGAAGCAACCGTACTTAGAACCGTCGGGAATAGCGGGTACATCAGGTAGTCGCACCTCTTGACCGCCTTTCTGTATCACGTTAGCTTGCGCCATGAAGTTGCCCAAGCTGACTTCGCCGGATGATAAAAATATCAACTTCCAAGTCTTGGGCTTGCGGTTGGTAAGGTTCTTGGTCATCCGCGCCTTACCCTGTCCGTTACCTAGCATATAAGCGATATTTCCCACATCTCGCGGATCGGCTTGACCTATTTCATCCAGTGGTAGGCAGAGGTGGTTAAAAGCGGTAGCGATACTCTCCAAGCCATTACTAGTGGTTCTCCAGTGGGGGATGTCCTTGATGCCAGTCACAGAGGCGGCTACCGACAAAATAATGGTTTTGCCTTGAGAGGTACCCCCGACTAGATGGAATCCACCCGACTCAATATCTAGAAGCGGTAGCAATGGCGCGGCAAAACTGGTACCCAAACCCAAAATCAATCGAGAATTACCCGCACATCGAGCCGCTACATTATCCTTCCATCCCTGGAGTGTACCTTTAATCTCAGTGATGACATCTGGACTAGGATCGACATCTCTAAACCTCAGATTTTTATCCCCGTGGGTCTTGTGGGGGAGTACGAACGATTTATCTACCCAACCGCTCGAATCTGTGATGACATACTTCTGCTCGATCGAAGCCCCAAGGGTGGACAAGTAATCGAGTAGCATTGACTTTTTATCACGAATAAAAGAGTATTCCCGCCCATATAATTCTGTAATTAGCAGATTTCCATCACCTGATATATACCCTCGTGGCATCGTCCATTTGCGAATAGAGCCATCGAAAGTTTGAAATTCAAGTAAGAAAGCTGACTCGTTTTTATCGGTATTGTTTAGCGTTGCTATCGCAATTAAATGATTGCCGATTCGTTCGCTTTTTGGTTTGCCATCTTTATCAAGTAGCTCCTTCCCATCTTCTCCTAGTGCTAATGCTACTAATCCAGTCTCGATCGAACTACTGAATCCAAAGCTTGCGGGTTTCTCTTTTGGGGGTGTGGATAACTTAACTTCGATTCTTTTAGCGAAAGCTTTATCAAGAGCTTCTACACCTTTTGCCGCGATAAAATCACCGACACCTTTGCCGTCTTTGTTATTCCATTTAATATCAGTTACTTTGCTGGCAACACCTTCGAGACATCTTCTAAAGCTTTTTTTTGCGGCTTCTACTGTTTTTACTGTGTCAGGATTAGAATCGCGATCGAATGCAAAGATAACTTCACGTCCTCTGACGAATTGCTCTAATTTAGGATGTAAAGTTTTTAAAATATTTCCTGATTCATCTCTTTCAGTTTCTCCAAATATATCCTTGTCACTGGTGCCGAATCCCCATATCCCACTAAGCGAAATAGTCGGATAACCTGTTGATATTGCTCCGGTAGCATCTTTAGCACCTTCACTAATCATTATTGGGATATCTTTGCAACCAAGAAACAGCTCCCAAAAATCAGGATGATTGGAGTCTGGTGAAAGTGATCGATGACCAAAGTTACGATCAAACTTTGTACCAATAGCTGTAACCGATTTCACGGACACATAGGGAACGAACAATTGTAATGCCCCTTTACCTCTAGGCGATTCATACTTGATGACCTTTCCTTTGTCATTTGTACGGGGTGACTTAGGCTTCACACATGTTCCAATATGTCCATTAAACCAGTACCCGCCCGATCTCAATATTGCGGCTAGTTCTTGTTGAGACGTGCCCGCTAGAGTACCATTGTTATTGTGTTTCGGTTCGGGAATTAATAATAGAAAAGCTTCTTCGATGTCTGGACTATCTTCACTTCCTTCGATCGCATTAAAAGGAGTAAAGTTAAGGACAATATCTTCAGACGCGATCGCACTATCTCGAAATTCTTTTATGTGTTCTGGCTGAAAATTGGTTAAAGATTGGCTGTAGCTGGTATTTTGAGAGTTAGTCATGCTATGTTGTGGGTAAGTTTGATTTGTTTAAGAAGTCCCCGTTTTCAGCCGTGAGCTAATTCGAGGACTTCTTTGTGTTTATATGGCTTCAGGTAGATCGAAGATACTAGTCTGCTTGTGAAGGCTTGCTAGTCGGAGTTCTACCGCCGCTAACCGATCGGCATGAGTTTTAGTCCATGACCGATAGTGAGATGCTACCAACTCAGCATATTCCGGCGGGTAACAAAAGGTTGAACCGCGCTTGCTGGGCACTGTTGGGGGTTCTGAACCAGTATTCGCACGGTACAGATCGGATATTTGTCGAGCAAGCCAGAAAGTGACCCCTGACTGCTTTACAGATTCTTTATCACCCACAATCGAATACAGGTGTTCTGCTACCGTTAACCATCCATCCGGTACCGAATGTTTCTTCTTCTTCTGTGCCACCATCAAGCCTCGTGAAGCTATCGAGTGACCAACGTTGTGCATTCTTTCAATATCGTTAGTGGCGATGACTACAGCGGGGGTAGGGGCTGACTGAAGCTCTACTTTGCCAGTGGAGAGTAGCTCATCAATCCAGCCCATCATCATCACTTCAAACTTTGCAGACAGCCACCCAGCGAATTTAATAGCGACATGAGGGTGTGCCCACGTTCTTGTACTTTTATCACCTACAATAAGTAGGTTTGTGACGGGAATTCCCGTCACAAATGAAAGTGCTTCAACAAATTCTCTTGTATTTTGCAGCCGTAGGAAGTCGTTAACTTTTTTCCCCGTATTTCTCGCCATATCGGTTAGGCAAACATAACGATCGATCGGATTGAGACGAATCCTTTTTCCTTCAAAATCTTTAGACAAAAAACTAGTAATCATTAGTTAGCTCCTAGCTTGAATGTGGATGGATAAGTGGGGATAATTACGCTCTCTTTTGAGTAATCGCAGGTATCGAAAGACAGTTCGCCCCAAGCAGAATCCGTGTAAGCCAATAAAATCGACCATCCCTCCTTGAAGAGAGCTTTAAAACCCGTATTGATATCAGTCATCGTTCTGCCATAAGGTTCAGCAGCTATAAAATCCTCTGAAGCCCACACAAGAACCCCATCAGGGCGGAGAGCTAGCAGTCCCTTCCGATCTTTTACCCACCAGCTATTGCGGCGCATAGAATTAGAGGGAGTGAGGACGATCAACAGTGGTTTGTCGGTAGTAAGTGTCAATTGTGTAACTGGAGCTGTAGTTGATGTGGTTGCCATCTTGTAAGTAAAGAGTGAGTGGTTTGGAAGATGTTAGGCTATAAAACAATGCCCCTTCTTAGGCTTAATCGTTGTACAGCGGTTAGATCGTGTATGGGCTAGTTGGCTCAGTTGACCGACTTTCCCGCGAAGAAAGGTGTCGGTTACAGAGATAGTACAAATCAAACCCTGTTTAAACTTATGTTTGGACAGGGTTTGATTTATGCGGATTGGGGGAGAGTCGCGAGAAATTCATCGACTAACGCCTGATGTTGAGCGCAATCCCCATTAATTAGATAGCTCTGTAACAGATCGATATTCCAGTGTATTTTCCCGCGCTCTGTTGGTTGAATCCAGTAAATCGACTTGGGTAGTTTTGCTCTTAGTTCGATCGACTGCCAGGGAGACAAATCTATATAATCCTTCCTGATTGCAGATTCACTGATGAATTTAAAGATGCGAGTTTTTTTGGGAGCTGAAGTTTTCATATATTGAGCAATAAAGAAATGTGTTTGGTTTGTTTGGTTGATGACAATTAGCTGGCTAAGAGCTGTCCCCTTAGCCTATCGTCAGAAGTGGAGATATGCAACTATCAAAAGTTTCGTCAGGGGTGGCGAAATGTGGCGAAATTTTTGGTCGTTGACATTTTGCTTAATATGTGATGAATCCCTTGAAACCTTTTGATAGTAACGATGCTGTAGCAGATTTATTGATATATACATCGTTTTAATTGGCAACTTGCACACCAAACCAAGATATAATTAATACTTATTGTAATCTATTTACTATTTTGTAACTTTTCGTGTTTTAGAGCATTTTTTCAAGTTAGACCCTAATATTAGACCCTAAGTTTTTCGCAGTTGGAATCTTCGATAAGAACTTCTTATATGTAGATTAATTAAAGACCAAACACTAATACAACTGGCTAAACAAAAGATGCTTCGTTTATGCTTCATTGAGTGGTGATTACGAATGAAATAAATGCACTACAAGCGATCCAGGGAAGACAGATGCCTATTTTTCGCCACTATAGTACTCAAAAAATCTGGGGCGAGATTAATCGGGGATTTTTAAGCAGGTAACTACCCCCTACCTACCTTGAGATTGACCTAGATCGACAAATAAACATTCTCGATCGATGGCGTGGGCATAGGTACTCAACATCACTCGTTTATCGTGTCCTGTCTGTTCTGCTAGTGCGATGAAATTAGCCCCGTTACTAAGGGCGTGGGATATAGCTGAGTGTCTGATTTTATATGGCGATCGATACTCAATCTGACAGCTCTCTAGAACCGCCTTCCAAGCTCTAGCTCTGAACCTATGATCGTTAATGGCTAAACCCTTGGGGCTGGGAAACACTAGTTCGTCTGGCTGTGGGGATGAACGATCGAATCTATCCGCCAACATCGATACAACAGTTGGGGATAGCTGGATGGTACGATGCTTACCAGTTTTAGTGCCCTTCTTATTTTGGTACCCACGGCTAATCGATTCCCCGATCCAAGCGGTAGTAAAGTTCTCACCCAAGTGTTTCCACCTTAAACCCGCCACCTCACCAAACCGACAAGCTGAATGAGACAGGAACACAACGAATTCAGCGTAATGGGAATAGTGGGGGTGACATTCAAAACCCGCGATAATTGCTTGTAATTCAGCAATAGTAAAAGGCTTCACCTGTGGCTTGTGTACCCCGCTATTGCCCCTAGAACGCGCTCGATCGAGACATTCCACCCACGGATTCGGATCGGCGGTGTGGTACTTACCTTTCCCCCAGTCCCATGCAGCCTTCAGGAAGTAGAGGTAAGTCTTAATCGTATGATTCCCCGCCGATTCGGACCATTGAGCGACGACATCCTTGGCTACTGACTCAGTGACTTTTTCGGCGGGTTTATATCTCAAGAGCTTACCCAACTTAGACCCGATCGCTTCCAGTCGCAAGATAGAGCCGCGAGATACCAACCCCTCCCCCCGTCGGTACTCTATATATTTCTCGAATAATTCAACTCCAGTAATAGCAGTAGGATTCTTTCCCATCTTCCGAGGCTTGTACCTGAGTAGCGTAGTATCGAAATTCCCGTAGGCGATATCTTTCTCGATTTGGGCGATCTTCAGCTTGGCGTTAGATATCCCGACAGGGTTGTTGTGCTTGGGTAGGCTGAAGCTGTAGGGCTTTGCATCATGGGAAAACCTTATAAGTAGGCTATTTCCGCGCTTTTCGATGTGCATAAAACAGTGGGTGAAATGGTGGGTGATATACCAGCCAAACCAACCAAAACAGCACAATATTTACTGTGAATAGACACAAAAAATCGGCTGTCAGGAATGATTTGTTTTTCCTAAAGCCTTGCCAGCGTATGTCTTCAACCCGATGGAGTTAAGGAGGCTCGAACTCCTGACCCCTACAATGCCATTGTAGTGCTCTACCAACTGAGCTATAACCCCTCATCACTTCTAAATTTACTCGATCGACTTCCCAATTGTCAACACTTCGCGTCTAGTCGTAACGATTGTCGATCGGCAACGTATGTAGGAAACCCACGTAACCACCGATCAAAAAGTAAACCAGCACTACCCCTGCGGCAGAAATCGCCACCAAGATACCTGCCAACATTAGGGAAAACTCCTGCCGATTAATCGCTGCCTGCATTAAATGCAGTGACCATGCTACTAGTGCCACATCAAAAATGAGAAACCCAACTAACATGGTTATAAAAATTTATATATCATCTCCTCTATGTTACGCTACGTTAAGGTAATTTCCCACTAATCTGCGGGATCCTCGGAAATTTTGGACTTCATGTATTGCTCGTAACCGTTGGCGACAGCCTACCGTTAGGTAAGAGCCTTTCCCCGCGAGAGAATCGAGGTGATAATAGCTAAGTTTAAATTCGGACAGGGACATGCTTTTGATGAAGATAATCTTTGATTTCTGTGACAGTCAGCTCGCCATAGTGCAACAGTGAAGCGAGTAATGCGGCTTGGGCATGTCCTTCAGTTACAGCTTGATAGATGTGTTCGCAGTTTCCAGCACCACCGGAAGCAATTACGGGAATTTGAACTTGAGTGGCGATCGATCTCGTCAGATCTAGGTCGTATCCAGCTTTGGTACCGTCTGCATCCATGCTCGTAACTAGAAGTTCCCCCGCACCTCGTTTGGTGACTTCTTGCGCCCACAACACCGCATCTAGCCCCGTATTTTGTCGTCCGCCTTTGACATAGACATCCCAACCCGGATTGGTTGGATCTTGACGGCGTTTGGCATCGATCGCCACTACAATACATTGATTGCCAAACTTGTCGCTAGATCGATCGATCAGTTCGGGATTATTGACAGCCGCCGAGTTGAGACTGACTTTATCCGCCCCCGCTCTTAACAAATCTTTAATATTTTCTAAGGATTGGATCCCGCCGCCGACTGTCAGGGGAATAAATACTTGTTCCGCAGTGCGATAAACCACATCCAGCATCGTAACCCGATCCTCGTGACTGGCGGTAATATCCAAGAATACCAGCTCGTCTGCTCCCGCCCTGTCGTATGCTTGAGCTAGTTCGACAGGATCTCCAGCATCCCGCAACTCAACAAAATTGACCCCTTTCACTACCCGCCCAGCCTTGACATCCAAGCAAGGTACAATTCTTTTGGCTAACATAATTTATATTTTCTAATTGCTTTACAATTTAGATATTGACTACGATCTAATCCCTAACACCGTTTCTTAAATCCCCGACTTAGTTGTTTGTTTCGCCTACTCCATTTATACTGATTTTGCCTACTTATCGTTTGCATAGCTTCTCTTGTAAAGAGAATGGCTATCGCTCATCTCGTTGGCACAGCCACTAACAACGAGAATCGGTTCTCGCACCATTTACAAATGAACGATTGCATTGATATCGACTGGGAACAATTACATCAGGTTTCTGAAGATGACCCCGAATTTGAGTTGGAACTGCTGACGATGTTGGCAGAAGATGTGAAAATTCATATTGAGGATCTTCATAAAGCAATCGTCGATAATAATACAAGCGAGATAGCTAGCGAAGCCCATTATATCAAAGGTGCTAGTGCTAACGTCGGTATTACTAGTCTGAGTAGTCTCGCCAAACAAATCGAACATGTACCCTCATCCAAGATCGCCGATCGAGGTACGATCGATCTAGTCGAACAGATGAGAATTCAGCTCGGTCATTTAGAGGCTTATCTGGCGACTCGATGATACTTTACAACTATCCTAAGCTCTATTCGGGCAAGTTGGTCAAACGCTACAAGCGGTTTCTAGCTGATATCGAATTAGATACAGGGGAGATGATTACGGCACACTGTCCTAATACTGGCCCGATGACTGGCGTATGTCAAGTTGGTGCGCCCGTACAGGTTTCCTATCATGACAATCCCAAGCGGAAACTAGCCTACACCTGGGAAATGATTGAGGTGGATAGCACCAATCCGGCTCATGGGGATAAGGTTTGGGTAGGGATTAATACGGCATTACCCAACAAGTTGATTAAAATCGCCCTAGAACAGCGGTTATTTCCCGAACTTACCGATTATCAAAATGTGCGATCGGAGGTGGTCTACGGGCTAAATAATGGTAGCAGAGTGGACTTTTTGTTGACGGGTGGAGACTGTCCGATCTATGTTGAAGTCAAAAATACCACTTGGTCGATTGATAATGTGGCTATTTTTCCCGATACCGAAACAACTAGGGGTCAAAAACACTTGCGAGAGCTAACGGAACTTATTCCCAAGTGTCGTTCCGTAATGTTGTATCTGATTAATCGATCGGACATGCCGCTATTTTCGCCTGGGGATATTACAGATCCAGTATACGCTCAACTGCTACGAGCTGGGGTGGACAAAGGTTTGGAGGTACTGCCCTATCGATTTGAAGTCACTCCAGAAGCGGTTAGTTATCTGGGATTAGCTGACGTAGTTTTATAAAAAAACTTGATGTAATATCGGTTTCCCCAAAAACTATACCAATCCTAATTTAAGTTTCGATCGGTAGAGTGAGGTGGGTAATACCCACCATTTCAAATATAGGTAAATTTCACACCTATATTTACCCCAATTTTAGTGTCTCAGAAAACAAGCATAAGAGTTGGAATAAAATTCCGGTTAAAGGTGCTGGGCCAGACATATCTGTCGGTAAGAAAATTCTCGCACTCATGGTAACTAACGCGAATAAGAAAACCAGGATAATCAGAAAAGGGCCAACGTTTTGACGAATAAAGGTCATAATCGCTCTAAAAATAGGAATTCAAAGGGTGTCTCGATATTCTAGCTAATTTCCATCAACCTCTCACCCCTGACTCCTGACAGTTGCGACATTAGCAGTCAGTACGATTGGGACATCTCAACCATTACTGCAATACCCCCGACTTCTTGAAGAAGTCGGGGCTATGTCTTAATCAAGGGTGGCAGTATACATATAGCAATCGCCATTTTTATTAAAACACTCTAGATCTCACTCCGCGAAGGCGGACTTTGCAGCACTAGCAGTACTTGCGGAGCGTATCCGACAGGATGGTTTTAATCGCTGTGCTGTCGTCCTAACTGCCTTGGCGGTTGCTTATGTGTGGGGTGTCAATCTTACTCATCAGCAAAACTGATGAGAGTCATCAGGTTAACAAAACTGAGAAAGGTTTACAAACGTTAACAATCGAGTTAAATTATGTACATACCCAAATAAATACCGTTCCATTCGGAACAACCAGCAATTATAAAACCATGACCACAACCTTACAACGCACCCAAGAAGCGAACGTCTGGGATCGCTTCTGTAGTTGGATCACCTCCACTGAGAACCGCATTTACGTCGGTTGGTTCGGAGTCCTAATGATTCCTAC
>JANOPX010000223.1:0-7488 GCA_031422115.1 Chamaesiphon sp. VAR_4_metabat_408
GGCACCTGAAATTAAGGGTAGGGGCAATTCATGAATTGCCCCTACCCTTAATTTCAGGTATCGATCGAAAAATAAATCATACCCAGATTCAGCACCGCCAGAATTAGAAGCTAAACGTAGTCCGAATCGCCCCAATCACCGCACCATTACTACTGGCATTTTGATCTGGAGCAGTCAGATAAATAATCCCTGGAGTAATACTGAGATTATCATTGAGTTTGATCTGATAAAAACCCTCGATGTGCAATCCAGCTTTAGTATCTTGGGTTCCATTCGTCGCCGCAGTTACGCGAGGTTCTTGCCCGACGAGCAACCCTGCGAGATTACCCTTCCCACCAAAATCTGGTGCAGCAGCAGTTACCGCCCAATTCCAAATGTCTCGGGTTCCGCCACCATTAACAGCCTCATTTTTGGTAAAACCAGCCCAACCGCCCAAAGCTAACTGAGGATTTAATTGTAATGAAGCTTGCACGCCAAAGTTATTGCTATCACCACCTCGATTGGCGTTAGTACTCCCAGTACCAGGATCCGTATTCTTGGTGCGAGTATAAGTCAAGCCAATTTTGGAATTTTCACTAGTCTTGAATGTGAGTTGAGCTAACGCACCATAAGCACCACCAAATGCACCATTATTAACAGCAGGATCGTTGGCAGTTCTTGCCAAATAACCTACACTCAATTCGGTGCTATCACTCAACTGATGCCGAATACCAACCCCCGCACCTTGAATTCCATAATAGATTGAAGGTCGATTACCAAACTGTGAAATCGCCCCACTCGCACCATCACCATCAAAGTATGGATTGATAGTATCCGCAAAATCATCGGCTGCACCAGCATTTGCCGAGACTACCACCAAAGTTTGAGGGCTGAGTGGATACTCATATTTGAGCGCGTCAATCCCTATTGTACTGACAAGACTACTTCCATCAGTCCAAGATAGATTGCCTTCTTTGGTAGCCACTGCACTAGTACCAGGAGTCGGATTAGTGTTGCCCAAACCTGCACTGGTTGCTTGGAGGCGAGTAGTTAAGGTACCACCACCAAGCTCAGTTTTGAGTTCGAGCCGCGTTCTATATCCAAATGCTGAATTGAGACTATAGTCACCAGAAGCAAACCCAGCCAAACCAAAAATGACTTGCCCTTGGAGCTTCGTATTGAGTGAGAACTGATTTGGCTCAGGTGCTTTGGGAGCTTCTGCCGCTGGTGCTGCTGGAGCTGTGGGAGCTTCTGCGACTGGTGCTGATACTTTCGGTGCTTCTACTACTGGAGCGGGTGTAGGAGCAGGGGCTGGGGCAACTGGTGCTTCTGACGGGGTTGGTGGTAGTGCTTGGGTTGTGGGAGTATCTGTTGGGGCTGGAGCTGGAATGTTAACTGCGGTTGGTTGTGTGGCTCGCTTGGCTCTTTGCTTGGCTTTTTTGCGGACTTTCTTTTTCTTGGCAAGTGCGATTAGCTCAGGAGAGCTAGATTGAGCGACTGTGGAGGTGGTAGAAATAGATTCTGCCGCTCGAACATCACTGCTGATGAGGAATAAAGCAGCGATTAGTAGTCCGCTTGTGGTAATCGTAAGCCAGTTTAGTCGATCGTTAACTAGTTTCATCGGGTTATTTCTGATGGGAATTGGTGAGGAATAGGATTTTTGCTCGATCTCTCATCGATACAAGAGAATGAGAATCGTTCTCATAATAGAAGCTGAATGCTTTGATGTCAATAGATTTTGTCGATATTTTAGGCATGACAGAAGTAGCCCTTCTCAAAGAGAATTGCTTCATCTGTCGCCAGAATCACTTTTGAGGAGGATTTGGATGTGTTTTACGATGAGAATGTCGCACGTAACATCGGATGATTAGCTAAAGTCGCGCAACATTTTTTTGATTTCAATATTGTGCAATTCTTCTGTGCCAATCATCGTCCGCGCAAACTCTTCGAGATATACGCTAGCATCCTCGACAACATCGAGCAGTTTTTTATACATAGTTAGGGCATTTCTTTCATGGGCTAAACTCTCTTCCAAGATATCTTTGACAGAGTGTTTATAGGTTTCCTCCATTGGGGCAATTTGTAAAGATGGATGACCTTCTAATCCGGTTAGAATCTCACCTACTTGCTGGGCATGTAGCAATGATTCTGTTGCCTGAGACTTGAAAAAATCGACGATCGGAATCCGATTTGGGCCTGTGACCATCAGCGCATAATGAGTGTATCGCACGACTCCAGCCAATTCAAATTCCATCAGCGATCGTAAGATTGTAATCGTTTGCTCTTGGTCTAAAGTTTGCATCATGCTAGAAATTGGGAATTAAGGATCGGAATTTGGTGTGAAAAATTGTCAACTTTAGATCGATACTAATGGGGATAATGTTGGCAAACTATCCATCATTATGCTGTCTACATCGATCGATCTAACTCGACGATAATGCTTTCGGGGGACTTCGGACAAATCGGGGGTAATAATGTGCGGGGCATCTTTACATTGATGGAGACATTTGACAGCCTTAATTTCGACTTGTGCAGTCAAATCCGTCTGATTTAGATACGATTGCATCATCTGACAGATTTGCTCGCTTCCTCGCCGCCGACAACTAGAGCCTTGACAAACTCGGATTTGAGCCGGATTTTTGGCTGATGTGACTAGTTCGACGGATGAGCTGGAGCTGGATGCGGGAATATTAGTGTCGGGTAGCTTTAATAGCTGCTTGACTTTAACTTTTATTTCTCCCGTTGCCATATCCATTCGCTCCTGACTCATCATCGCGAGCCAGACTCCTGGCTGCAAATCCTGAATTTGAGCGCGAAGCTTTTTGCTGACTTTGATGGCTAGTTCGCCATTCGCCGTCGCCACTCGGATATAGCGGTGTGGAGTAAGACTATCGCCCCACCCCAGAAATTGAGCTGTCAATGGTCGAATATATTTTTGCCTGTCTTTGCTCATCACAATCTCTATTGCAATTAATTCTTACTGTTAGAATGACTAGGATCGAAACACTGCTAGAGCCGATCTAGTCGATTGAAATGGTTGCTCTAGCACTGATGAGTGCTAGCAATTCATGTTCTAGCGATTGGGTATATTACAATAGGGTGGTATAAGAACATAACTTATTGGGAAATATTTTTATTTAACCATCTCAGACACTATATATTGCTTTGAACCAAATGACAACTATTGGCAACTAACTAATTTTGGATAGTTCTCATGAACTAAACAGAGGCAATCGGCGATCGCCAAAAAATTATTGCTATAGATTCTCAAAAAGTATTGACAGCAATTATCAATACATGTATAGTAATTATATCGCTCGAATTCATGTGGCAAACAACAGCCAGCCATCTATTCCATTCCAAGCATCCTGCCAGGTTATATTGATATTGCAGCGATCGAAGGTTTATTAGCGGCTTCTAGTCATTGGCAACGAGTGTTCTCCTCTCTAAAATTAAGGATCGGTGGGTCGGATTGATGGGTTATTCTCATCTGTCCGATTTTTTTTAGAGCTAATTCCGATTTACAGCTATTAAGAATTATTAGTAATTAATTTCGATCCAGGGCGGGCACTGTTCCCGCGCCCCTACAGCCCGCCCTCCCTAATCCACCAAGCAAGCCATAAATGCACTTTTAAGCTGTGTCTCGTCCAGATTGCGACCGATGAAGACTAATTGATTGTTTCGCACTTCTGAGGCTTTCCAGGGGCGGTCTTGGCGACCATCAAAAATCATGTGGACACCTTGAAAAACAAATCGATGTTCGTTGTTGGCAATGTTCAAAATGCCCTTCATCCGAAAGATATCTTGTCCTTGGGTGCGGAGTAGTTCGCTCATCCAGGTATTCAATTTCTCGACATTAATGCTACCATCGAGAGTGATGGCGATTACCTAACGGTAGGCTACGCCAACGATCCGACAGTTTCATCATGGACGTGAGCTTCTTCGCCGAGAAATTGCGGATCGATTTCTAATGCTCGATCGAGATTGAAGGCATTAATTCCCAGGACTCGATCGAGATCTACCTCGGCATTTTGAGTCCGTTCTATTTTTGCCATTGCATTAATCTGTCGAATTCGCTGTTCGAGAATATTTAATTCTTCAGTAGTAACTAGATCGGTTTTATTTAATAAAATTACATCGGCAAAAGCAATCTGTTCGACAGCTTCATCTGCATCCCAATGTTGACTGATATGTTTGGCATCAACCACCGTGACAACTGCATCTAGATGGGTCTGATTTTGGACATCTTCATCGACAAAGAAAGTCTGAATTACTGGTGCTGGGTCGGCTAGTCCGGTAGTTTCGATGACCAGTCGATCGAACTTATCGCGGCGGCGCATCAGATTGGCGATAATCCGAATTAAATCTCCCCGAACGGTACAACAGATACAACCATTATTCATCTCGAATATTTCTTCATCAGCATCGACTATTAGTTGATTGTCGATGCCGATTTCGCCAAACTCATTGACAATTACCGCAATCTTTTGACCGTGTTCTTGAGTAAGGATTCGATTGAGGAGAGTAGTTTTACCAGCTCCTAGGTATCCAGTTAGGACTGTGACGGGAATGGTTACTGAGGCTGTCGAACTAGTCATATATTCTATCCTTTTGTATTTACGATTCGGACTAACATACCAACTATCGAGAGAGGACAGACCCCCGACTTCTTGGAGAAGTCGGGGGTCTATCTGTCACTAAAATTATGGCATAAAATAGCAAAGAGAGGGTAATATACCCTCTCTCTTGAAAAGTTTACTCAGCTCAAATTAGACTTTAGCAGTCAGTTTAGCTTCCTTAGAAGTGAGAAGTTCGTAAGTGGCTCTCATTTTGAGACCGACCATGACTTGGAATAAACCAGTACCATTATTGGAACCAGGATACTCTTTGTGCTGGAGCAACAAGTGAGTCATTTCGCCATGATATTTGGTGGAGATATTGCTGAGGTGGCTCTCGATGTAGCTAACTTCTTCCAACTGTTCCAATTGTCCGTCGAGTTCTAGTACGGAAACTGGGTTTCCATAATAGGTATCTGGGCCGTAAAACATCTTGATACCAGGGAAGTTACAAGTGAGTTTACGTCCGCATGGTCTCCAATCAATGGTGGAACCTTCATCGAATAGGTAAACGGGGTCGAACTCAGACAATCCTTCACGTTGCATGAGGCGCACGCGGAGCAACTTGCTTTCTTTGTCTTCGAGTAGTTTGGTTGGTAAGACTTGAATTACAACATCGGCGTGACCGCGTTGGGGTTCGATGTATGCTTCAAAGTCAGGACGACGGGATTCAATAGCAGCTAAGACATCATCATAGCTGTGTCCGCGTTCTTCCATATCGCGCTGAATTTTCCAGGCAATTTTGACATCATCAGTGATATCGAGATAAACGCTAAAGTCAATCAAGCCGCGCACCCGTTCGTCATAGAGCGGATGCAACCCTTCAATGACGATGACATGGTTAGGTTCGATTTTCTCTGGCGGATCGATCAAACCTGTCTCATGATTGTAGATGGGTTTGTCGATAGTTTCACCACCTTTGAGAGCTTTGAGTTGCTCGTACATGAGATCGAAATTATTGGCGCGAGGATCCAGTGCGGTGATCTTTTGCTCTTTCCGCTGATATCGATCGAGACTATGATAGTCGTCCAGACAGATTACCGTCACAAAGTCTTCACCAAACAAGTCATTAATCCGGGTCAAAAACGTTGACTTACCACAGCCAGAGTCTCCAGCAACTCCAATTACCACTACACGATCGATTTTACTGCTCATAGCTATCCCCTAATATCCAAATCCTTAGTAAGTATAATAGTCCTATTGTTCTTTGAAATAAAATTTTACCTTAATCCGCCATCCCAATCGAACCAAATTCAACCAAGTCCTTGAGGGATCTCGGTTGGTCTGGAGTAATTATCGCTCTAATTGGGCTAATAGCGCGGTCAACATCACTAAAATTGACCATTTTGCGGATCTTTTCAGGTGAAATCGCCGGAATCTGCGGTGCGGACTTGTGTAATGGGACAGAGCTACGGTATTCTGGCTGGAATATGTTAATGCGGTGCAGCTAGTCTGCGTAATATTTTTCCTGTCAACAGACATACCCCAAGCCGTTCGACCGACTTCGTTCGCGCTATGCTAGCACTGTTGAGTATCTAAAAAGTTAACAGCAAATACTGTCACCTCTTGTTTCGGGTTCGGAGATCTAAAATAGCCATGTATAATTCAAGTCTAAGCGGTAGTGCTGGCAATTCAGCCGCCAATAGTCGTCGGTTTGTTTACGAAGTTATCGGTTTGCGTGACAGCCAGTCATCCAATTGCGCTAATTCAGCCATTCGTCGCAGTGGTAGCACATTTATCACTGTTCCCTATCAGAGAATGAATCAAGAGCTACGCCGGATTGCCAATATGGGTGGCAAAATAGTTAATATTCGTCCGCTAGAAATCGGTGCCGAACCAATTCCCACAAACAATAACCACATGACTCAAGCTGATAATACGCCTACACCTGCAAGCACTCCCAAAAAACATGCGGATGTCCCAGTAAATATTTACCGTCCCAACGCGCCCTTTGTTGGCAAATGTATCTCCAATGAGGCAGTTATTGGCGAAGATGCGATTGGTACCGTTCAACATGTTAAGTTCGATCTCTCTGGTGGAAATCTAACTTACTTTGAAGGTCAAAGTATTGGCATCATTCCCCCCGGTCAAGATGCCAAGGGTAAACCGAACAAGCTGCGGTTATACTCGATCGCATCTACCCGTCATGGGGACGATATGGATGGCAAGACAGTCTCTTTGTGTGTTCGTCAGCTAGAGTACAAAGATGATAAAACTGGCGAAGAAGTCAAAGGTGTCTGTTCGACCTTCCTCTGTGACATCAAACCCGGTGATGAAGTCAATATCAGCGGCCCAACTGGGAAAGAAATGCTTCTCCCCGAAGATCCTGAAGCGACCATCATCATGATGGCGACAGGTACCGGAATCGCCCCTTTCCGCGCCTACCTCTGGCGGATGTTCCAAGAAAAGGAACGTCATGCAAACCCCGACTACCAATTCAGAGGTTTAGCCTGGTTGGTATTTGGTGTTGCAACTACTCCCAACATCCTCTACAAAGAAGAGCTAGAAGAAATCCAGGCAAAATACCCCGGTAACTTCCGTCTCGACTATGCTATCAGCCGCGAACAGAAAAATGCGGAAGGCGGCAAAATGTATATCCAAGACCGAATCGCTGAAAACGCTGACGAACTATGGTCTTTCATTCAAAACGAGAAGACTCATGTGTATATTTGTGGTCTCAAGGGGATGGAAACAGGTATCGACGCAGCTCTGACCGATGCCGCCATCAAATCTGGTGTAACCTGGTCTGAGTACCGCTCTCAGATTAAACGTGCCGGACGTTGGCATGTGGAAACCTATTAAGAGGGGTCAGGGGTCGGGGGTCAGGGGTCAGCGAAAAGTGCAATCTTGGGGTTTCCCCAAGTGAAGCACCTTTTCAAGACAGGGATGAGTG
>JANOPX010000224.1:0-5777 GCA_031422115.1 Chamaesiphon sp. VAR_4_metabat_408
GTGGCAGAAGGAGAGCGTGTATTTAATGCATTGGCAGAAAACGGCACGGTCAAAATGCCATTACAGCAGACTTTCTGGACAGAACGTTGGGGAATGCTTGTCGATAAATTTGGCATTCCCTGGATGATTAACTGCGGACAAACAATATAATTATTCGATAATAGGGGTGTCATAAATGGCACTCCTAATCTCCAACCCAAACAAGGAAAGAGAAACATCCTGCTCTACTCAAATTCTATTCTTTGATCTGTCATAACGATCGACACTAAATTGCTGTCGTTACCGAAGCAGAAGAGAATTTATAAACACTGAAAAGGAAAAATTCATGACCACTACTAAAATTCTTGCCTTTGCTGGAAGTGCCCGCAAAGATTCCTTTAATAAAAAATTGGTAAAAATTGCCATCGAAGGAGCCAAAGCCGCAGGTGCAGAAGTCACCTATCTAGATTTTCGCGACCTCCCCTTGCCACTCTATGACGGGGATCTGGAGGAGTCCGAAGGCTTGCCAGACAATGCCCGCGAACTCAAAGCCATGATGAAAGCACATCAAGGATTCCTGATTGCTTGCCCAGAATACAACAGTTCGATTACGCCCTTGCTGAAAAATGCGATCGATTGGGCATCCCGTCCTGAACTGAACGAACCCCCTTTAGTGTGTTTCAAAGACAAGGTTGCCATGCTGATGAGTGCTTCACCTGGAGCGTTGGGAGGTTTGCGGGGATTGGTTCACGTTCGGTCTATTCTTGGAAACATTGGCGTTCTAGTATTGCCAGATCAAAAGACAATTAGGAATGCTCATCAAGCATTCGATGAGCACGGCAAATTGAAAGATGAATCACAGCAAGAATCTATCTTGCAACTAGGTAGTAAACTCGTAAATGTGACAGCTAAATTGAATGGCTAACTCATCATCGGATTGGCGATCGATTACAATATGTTTGAATAAGTACTTAAATCTTATAGGCAGTGAAAGTTATGATCGATCATACTGGCATTACTGTTAGCAATTTCGAGAAAAGCAAAGAGTTTTATGTCAATTCTTTAGCCCCACTTGGTTATCAATTGATTAGAGAGTTTGATGCTTCTGTCGCAGGTTTTGGGATAGACGGAAATCCAGATTTTTGGATTTTGCAGGGAGAGGTCAATACACCTAGAACTCACGTTGCTTTCCGTGCTCAAACTCGCGAAATGGTGCAGGCATTCTACTCAGCAGCTTTAGCAATCGGCGGTCGAGATAACGGTGCTCCAGGTTTACGCACTCACTATCATCCCGATTATTATGCTGCCTTTGTTTTAGATTCAGACGGACATAATATCGAAGCAGTATGTCATACCTGAGCTAGAGCGCAGCAGGTGGAACCACCTAAAAAGAACCAAATCTAGGAAAACCATAAACGGCACTTCTCACCTTAGCCCCTTTACCCGATCGAATAATTTTCAAGCTTTGGATCTTATTCAATCCTCGATCCTCAGATGATATCCATTAATTAAAAAAGGATAAATATGATTACCGAAAAAAGTGCCACAACAACTGAAACTAGCAGCATTAATAATGAAGCCAAAATCCGGCAATTATTACATGATTGGGCAGCGACAACCCGCCAAGGCGACGACGAAGCAGTTTTGTCAAACCATTCATCCGATGTTTTGATATTTGATGTTCTAGCTCCGCTCCAATATAAAGGAGCTGACGCATATCGAAAAAGTTGGGACGAGTGGCGACCGACGGATGAAGGTGAAGCACTGTTCGAGATACATGAATTAGGCATTACGGCAGGCGAAACAGTTGCCTTTGCTCACTGCTTGATTGAGTGCGGCAAAAAACCTAACTCAGACTGGGTGCGTGCGACTTTTTGCCTGCAAAAAACTGATGGAAAGTGGATGGTTGCGCATCAGCATGGTTCCATGCCTGTCAGCAGGAAAGGCGCGTGAAACTTCGGAACCGAAACTGAAGTGCGGCGATCGCAACACGATTAGTTAAAACATTCACTTAAATCTAGGAGAATTAAAATGAGAAAATTGAAGTTACAAATGCAAGTAACCATTGACAGTTTCGTGGCAGGAGCAAATGGTGAAATGGACTGGATGGTATTCGATTGGGACGATGACATGAAAAACTATGTCAACGAAATCACCGAACCCGTTGACTGCATCATCCTCGGACGCAAACTTGCACAAGGATTTATACCGAGTTGGACATCTCGAACTTCCAATCCAGAAACGGCGGATGCTTTTGCTCATAAAATGGTCGATACACCTAAAATAGTTTTTTCAAGAACACTTGAGAACGTGGAATGGGAAAATACAACACTGGCTAAAGGTGACGGTGTGCAGGAAATCACTCAACTTAAAGAGCAAACAGGTAAAGACATTATTGTCTATGGCGGTGGCAGTTTTGTGTCATTTTTAATCATGGAGGGACTCATTGATGAATACAATCTTTTTGTTAATCCTGTGGCTTTAGGAAAGGGTATGACGATATTTAACAACTTAGAAGATAAGCTAAATCTGACCCTTGTGAAAATCAAGGCATTTGATTGTGGAATTGTTCTGCTTTGCTACGAGCCAAAACGATAAAAGAAAGTCTAATAAAATACCAAATAGCAGCGTTGACATAGCTTACCGGAGGTAATCGCTTGACGAATGGGGCGATACAGGTAAATCACCACAGGATTTTATGAAAATCACAGGGAACGAAATTCTCATCACGGGTGGAGCTACAGGTATAGGTTTTGCCCTAGCGGATGCTTTTTTAAGGGCAGGAAATCAGGTTGTTATTTGTGGTAGACACATGGACAAGCTAGATGAAGCGAGTGCCTGTTTACCTGGGGTAAAAACAATTCAGGCTGATGTTTCTAAGCCAGAAGATCGGACAACACTCATTGCCGATGCTCTTACTCATTTGCCCAACTTGAACTTATTAATTAATAATGCCGCAATCTCGCAGCAGATTAATTTGAACGATACTCCTGCCGATGAACTAGAAGAAATGCTGCGTAGCGAAATTGAGATCGATTGCATCGCCCCAATTCTTTCGATGGTTGATACAGCATTGAACAAAAGTGCTGGGGCAAAGATTACACCCCAGCAAGTTGCGGTTGAAACGTTGGAAGGAATGGAACGCGATTCTCTTTCAGAGACGCTATGCGAACGGTTTGAGATTCAGGTAGAGAGAAGTAAAATTTTGGCTCTAGTTTCACGTATTGCACCCGATTTTGCTCTTTCATTCATTAACAGAAAAGATTAGAACTTGAGAATTCATAGGCAACCATATAAACTTCTTGACAGAGATTAACTTATGAACAATGAAAATAGCAAATTAATCGATCGAATAAGTGTTTCAGACCTCGTTCGTAAGTGCTTTTCTGCTTATGAATTTAAAGATCGGCGGATAATTGAGGATTTGTTGAGTGATGACTTCACTTTCACAAGTCCGCTGGACGATCGCATTAACCGAACCGAGTATTTCAAAAGATGCTGGCCGAACAGTGAGAATATTCGCAATTTTCAAATTGAGAAGCTGTTTGAAAATGGTAACGAAGCTTTCGTGCGTTATGAGTGTGAAACGAAGGCAGGTAAAAAGTTTCGGAATACAGAGTGGTTCAGGTTTGAGGGCGGCAAGCTGATGGAAGTCCAAGTTTTCTTTGGAGCAGAAACTAAAAGTGCAGATAAAGAAAGTAGCGAGTAAAGCTGCGATCCGCAAATTCGAGGATCGCTTAAAAGCAGTGAATGACAAGGATATCACCGCGCTTTTGTCTAACAATACGCCAGATATTAGAGCGTTCGATCTCATCGATCCACAGCCATATATCGGAGCAGATACGGTTATTGCCAGGGAGATGGATGACATTATTACCTTTGCATCGCCACGTAACTAGCCAGCACAAACTAGTGTTGTCCGCCCCGTTCGAGCTAGCGTACCGTCAGGTAATCGTTCGGGCGCACCGTAGCCAAGTGTCAGCAGTTAGGTAACTGCACTTATTCGCTTTCTTAATTTCAATAAAACTCAACTACACAGGATTTATCACCATGAACAAACTAGAAGGAAAAGTTGCGCTGGTCACTGGTGGCACCAGCGGCATTGGTCTTGCCACTGCCAAACGCTTTGTCGCTGAAGGTGCCCATGTCTTCATCACGGGTCGTCGCCAAACTGAATTGGATGCCGCTGTGGACGAGATTGGTAAAAACGTCACAGGTGTTCAGAGCGATGTGTCCAAAATGGCAGACCTAGATCGACTGTTCGCGACGATTAAGCAAGAGCAAGGACATCTCGATGTGGTCTTTGCCAATGCTGGCGGTGGCGAAATCATCCCACTTGAATCGATTACTGAAGAACAATTCGATCGAACATTCAACACCAACGTCAAAGGTTTGCTATTCACCGTGCAGAAGGCACTGCCGCTTTTGCTAGAGGGTGCTTCCATCATTCTCACCGCCTCGACTACTACCACCATCGGCAATCCAGCCTTCAGCGTTTACAGTGCTACCAAAGCCGCCGTGCGTTGCCTTTGGCACAGCGAAGCTGCTCGTTTGCCCGCAATTGGACACTCGACCTCAAAGGTCGCAAAATTCGCGTCAATGCCATCAGCCCTGGCACGGTTCCGACTCCTGCTTACGATCGCCTGGGACTAAACGATCGGCAGTTGCAGGAATTTGTAGACGGCGAAGTTGCTAACATCCCGCTGGGACGAGTCGGCACGCCCGACGAGATCGCCAAAGCCGTTGTCTTTCTCGCTTCAGATGACAGCAGCTTTGTAAACGGTATTGAGCTGTTTGTGGATGGCGGTATGGCACAAATCTAGATGGCTTTCATTATCAAAACCTAGATCGACAAACCACTCACAGGTAAGTGACATGACCCAAAATGTAAAATCTGTAGAACACAAGCGATTTCTTCGCAAACCCTTCCAGATTATTCGCGCCAATTTTCGCGCCTATCTCATCATCAACGCCATTGTGTATGGCTTAGTCATCATCGGGATGGTAGCGGTGTTGGTCTTTCCCAACTTAGGCGCAACTCAGTTAGCCACCCTGGAAGACAGCGGAACGACGGATCTGATTCGATCGCTACTCAATAAACCTTGGCTGTTCTCGCTGACTATCCTGGGAGTCAATGTCATGAGTGGTGCGGTGTTAATTGTGCTCCCTTCGCTAATCGTTCCCTTTGCTGGCATCCCTATATTTGCGTATAAGGCGTTCACTTTAGGTTTAGCTCTAGCTCCGACTACCAAGATTATGGCGGTGGGACTGATCCCGCACTCGCTGACGATACTCATCGAATTCCAAGCTTACGCTCTGCTGATGTTTGGCGCATACATCCTCGGTCGGTCTTGGGTTCGCCCCGCAACGATCGGTGCTCGGAACCATCGTCAGGGTTACGTCCGTGGGCTACAAGAGCTTGGTTGGCTGAGTCTGTCCACGCTCCCACTGTTCATCGTCGGCGCGATCTGGGAGGCGTTCTCGCTCCGCTACCTGGTTCCTCCGCTGACCAAATGGTTGTTGTAGCGTCATCGCCATTGGCGGTAGCGGAGCGTTTGCAATAGCAATAGCCTCTGCTGGACGCGAAAATCACGCAACCGAATATCTCCATGATGGGCAGTTCTGCTGGTACAACCAGCTCTAGTTACTTCTTCCAAACATAAATTAAAATAACTTTTTTACTTCATAATTTCTCGTACTGATTATACATTTTAAATGTGAGAAGTTCGTGAGTTATTTTCAATTTGATTTTTATTCAATTTAATGAAGCAATGTCTCAAAGCTATTTCATTAGCTAG
>JANOPX010000225.1:0-1953 GCA_031422115.1 Chamaesiphon sp. VAR_4_metabat_408
AAATGCTCCGACTCCATCTGCTGCTGTTGGGCAGCTTTGGCTACGTCGAGGGTATTGGTAATTGCCTGAAAAGCTTTTTCGGTAAATTGTTCGGGGTTATTTGGTTGCATAATGCGACTGGGAATAAAAATTTTATATAAGCAACAATCGTGGCGATCTCAGCTTGCGATTGCTACTCACTCATTGTAGTCAGTCTCAGCAACTTATCAGGATCGGTATTTACGATAGCTATACTGCGTATTGCCGCAATTTGTGATCGCCATATTAACTACTATTTTGCCGTATCTCACCAGCTAAATTAATTTGGAAAAGCAAAAACGTCACATTCGAGCCTATGTTTGGGGAACTATAAGCAAATGGAGCTACGCTGAATTTCCAGCTTCTTCAGACACAAATCGAATTTAGTAGCTTACCAAATCCACGCGCAAGGCTCAAATCTCAATTCTACTTGTTCATGCCGTACTAATTTCATGCGAAAACAAGCAAACAATTTTAGTCATCTAACTGCGATCGATCGAATCAAATTATCATCACCAGTCCAATTTTTGTTGAGTCAAAACTTGCTGAGTGGGCGCATTCTTGATTTTGGTTGCGGATTAGGAAATGACGTTAAATTTTTACAACAAAAGGGTTTAGATATTACTGGCTACGACCCACATTATTTTCCGACGTATCCTGATGGAAAATTCGACTCGATCGTTTGTTGTTATGTTCTGAATATATTGATGCCAGAAGCTCAAGCTGATGTATTGATGAATGTTGCTCATCTGCTTAAGCCTGGGGGTAAAGCATATTATGCTGTCAGGCGTGACTTAAAGAAAGAAGGATTTCGCGAGCATTATGTTCACAAGAAACCGACTTATCAATGCACTGTCAAATTACCGTTCAAATCGATTCAGCTAAATGAGTATTGCGAGATTTATGAGTATGTATATTACAATCATCAATGGAATTCACCAAACAATTGTATCTTCTGCAATCCGCACCGCAAGCTAAACTTACTCACAGAATCAGCAACTGCTTATGCGATGTTTGATGGCTATCCACTCAGTCCAGGGCACGTTCTCATTGTGCCTAAACGACATATTAGCAACTATTTTGAACTACCTGCAAAAGAGCAATCAGCCTGTTGGTTAATGGCGAATAAGGTTCAGGAGATTTTGACTAGAGAATTTCAACCCGATGGATTTAATGTCGGGATGAACATCAACAAGGCGGCGGGACAAGCCATGAATCACGCCACAATTCATATTATTCCCCGCTATTACGGTGATGCTGATGGCAAGAAGAGTGGGATGCGATTAGTGATTCCCCAATCTCATCGGAAGTGAACACACCCTACAAAAATTTTGCAATTCGATCGACTGCAAGCTGTAATTTAGCTGGTTCATGTACCAATGCAAATCGCACATAGCCCTCACCACATTTGCCAAAACCTACTCCAGGTGAAGCAGCTACACCAGTTTGACAGACTAACTCTGTACAGAATGCAATTGAATCATGTGCCCATTTTGGCGGTAACTTTGCCCAGATATACATCGTCGCCTCAGGTGTCGGCACATTCCACCCGATGTTATTTAAAGCCTGCACGAACGTATCACGCCGCTGTTTAAAAGTATCGACTGTCTGCTGCACACAGGTTTGTTCGCCATCGAGCGCGGCGACGGCACCATTTAAGATCCCTAGATATTGATTGAAATCGACTACCGCCTTAACTTGGCGCAAAGCTCCAATTAATTCCCGATTACCGATCGCATAACCGATTCTAAACCCGCCCATATTATAGGACTTAGACATCGTAAAAAACTCGATCGAGACGCTTTTTTCGCGATCTGCTTGCAAGATCGATGGTACCTGAACGTCGCTAAACACCATGTCCCCATAGGGAAAATCATGCACCAGCACGATATTGTGCTGCTGACAAAAAGCCACAGCTTCCTCAAAGAAGGCTAG
>JANOPX010000226.1:0-7382 GCA_031422115.1 Chamaesiphon sp. VAR_4_metabat_408
CGAATACGGTAAAGTCAAACGAGTTCAATTGCCTACCGATCGGGAAACTGGTCGTTTACGCGGTTTTGCTTTTGTCGAAATGGAAACAGATGCAGAAGAATCTGCGGCTATCGAAGCTCTCGATGGTGCTGAATGGATGGGTCGCGACCTCAAAGTGAACAAAGCCAAGCCTCGTGAAGAGAAAGGCTCATTTGGCGGTGGTGGCGGTGGCGGTGGAAACCGTCGCTACTAGACTCGAATTAGTTCGAGTTTAAGCCAAACATTGTAGGGACTGAATAATCGGTTTTTCCTTCTTTACTCAGTCCCTACTAAAGTACGATCGCCTCTGGTAGTCGTACTTTAGCAGTTCAAATTTTAGATTTAGTCAATTTGTGGATAAGTTAGGATGTCTCAAGTAATTCCTGGAGAAAGTGAAGGCATTGAGTCAGTGCTGCGTCGCTTCAAACGTGAAGTCTCTAAAGCGGGTATTTTCCCTGATATGAGAAAGCATCGGCACTTTGAAACTCCAATTGAAAAGCGCAAGCGCAAAGCTATTGCCAGACACAGACAAAACAAACGTCGGTTTCGGACATAATTTCAATCGACACAAGATATTTTCGCTCGTAAATCTCGTTTGTAGAATGGTCATACTTCTACAAACGAGATTTTGGTTTATGTATAGATATAGCAGGGGTCAGGGGTCAGGGGTCAGGGATCTGTAGATGGCTTTGTTTATGAAATCAATGACGCTACCACCAGAGATTCATTCAAACAAAGCCCTCCCCACTATCAATGTAAGTGGCGTTTTAATCCTGCTTGGTGAAACACACGGCACGAGGAAACCGTCTAGCGACACGTCGTGCCTAAGGCAGGCTATCGCCAACGCTTCGCAATGCCAAAGGCAAGGCTAACGCCAACGCCTACCGCGCGATCCGATCCGCAAAATCCAAAATCCAAAAGATCCTAGCTCGAAACTCTACCTGTTTGGGGCGAACTAGCTACAGCAATAGTTTTAATGGGGATTCTGCCTGCGAGGTAAGCCAAACGTCCCGCGATCGCCGCCATATTCATCGCTTGAGCCATCATCGGGGCATTTTGGGCACCTGCGATCGCTGTATTGATTAAGAGGGCATCTGCGCCGATTTCCATGGCTTGGGCGGCTTCACTGGGAGTACCGATTCCGGCATCGACGACGACGGGTATGTTGGCGTTTTCGATGATGATTTGGATATTGGCGAGATTTTGGATGCCTTGCCCAGAACCGATCGGCGAACCGAGGGGCATGACTGTGGCACAGCCAGCTTCTTCTAGCCGTTTGGCGAGGAGTGGATCGGCGTTGATGTAGGGGAGTACGGCAAATCCTTCTTTGACTAGTTGTTCGGCGGCTTGGAGGGTACCGATCGGATCTGGTAATAAATATTTACCATCGGGAATCACTTCTAGTTTGACAAAGTTATTATCTTCCTGTCCGAGTAATTTTGCCATTTCGCGCCCCAATCTAGCGACGCGCACTGCATCTTCAGCAGTCTGACAGCCCGCAGTATTCGGCAACATCCAGATTTTAGACCAATCGATCGCTTCTGCCAAGCCCTCATGTCCAGCAGCTTTTGTCTGTACCCGCCGCACAGCAACGGTGACGATTTCACAGCCACTAGCGAGGATGCTCTGCTGCATCTCGGCAATGTTACGATACTTGCCCGTGCCCGTCATCAGCCGCGAGTTAAAGGTTTTACCTGCAATAATTAAGGGTCGATCGATCATAAGATGAGTGGGGAGTGGGGAGTTGGGAGTTGGGAGTTGGGAGTTGGGAGTTGGGGGTGGGGGTGGGGAGAAACTAACCTAACGGCGAGCATGAAACCGCGAACTTTTCCCAGAAATCCGCCCCCATTAAGTCTACGGTATTTTTTGTCTACTCTGTCTACGCTGTCTACTCTGTCCCCCAACTCCCAACTCCCAACTCCCAACTCCCATAATTATTCGCAAATCGATACAAAAGAAATTGAATAAAGACAAAAAATTAGTTAAACTAGTATTACAAGCATTTTTGGTGTGCAGATAGTATATGAAACCGATCCAAATAGCCATTACACTTTTCGCCTCGATCGGGATATTGGGGCTTGGTAATGCTAAACCTACTGTTGCTTATATGCCTCAGGGGTACGTAGGACAACAATTTGAACGGCTACAACTCACTCCTGCACCTGCTAGTGTCGATTTGTTAGAGCAGGGTAGGAAGAAGCAAGATCTAGAAGATTATGCTGGCGCGATCTCTGACTATACAGAATATCTGAGACTCCATCCGACTCATCTTGAAGCTTACAAAAGTCGTGGTTTTGCCAGGGCAATGATGAACGATCTTTCCGGTGCGATTGCTGATTTCGATCGAGCGGTGGAAATCTCTCCCCGTCATGCGGATGCTTATAATGCACGAGGAAATGTTCATGCTATGGCTGGGCATTTAGTCGCGTCGTTGCGAGATTTCAACTTGGCGATTCGGATCGATCGCAATTTTGCAGATGCTTATTATAACCGCGCTTTGAGCCGTCATGGATTGGGCGATAGTTATGGGGCAAAATCGGATTTGAGCAGAGCGGCACAATTATTCCGCCAACAACGAGATATCGGCGGCTATCAACAAGCACGCGAATGGATGGATAAGTTACGCTAATAATTTACGCGGCGTTGCTGGATTGAGGTATGATTTATCCCCAATCCAGCAACGCCGAGTGAATTATTGTTCCCTCTTTAGAGCGATATTTCGACCTGGCAATTATTTGACAATATCTCTTGCTGTAGATTTAGGCGAGCGCGGGATTCTAGTTCGTCAAATAGTAGCTCGGTATGATAAAGTCGTTGGCGTAGCCTCCGCTTTGCGGAATCGCGTTGTAAAAAGCTCTCCAAAACTCGGTTTCGTCCCTCTCGATACAATTCATCCGACACCCAACTATATTCACGCCGGATCGAGCGAGCATAGATTTGATATTGCGCTGGATCTGTACCGAGAATCGCCAGATCTGCGTCTAAAAAAATACATAGGTCATTGTCATCGATTTTGGGTTGATGTCCTTGTGTCGCCAATATAAGCTGCTGTACGCGATCGATAGTTTCCCTGGGCACACCAATATTTTGCAAGAATTCTCCCGCAAGTTTAGCACTTTGGATTTCATTGTCTGTCGAGCGAGAGTCATAGACAAAATCGTGAAACCAGGCGGCAAGTATTACCGACATTGGATTTTGCAGTCTTTCGACAAACCGATCGAGGATAGTTAAAACATGGTGAATATGCTGGAGATTGTGGTAATGTCGATCGGGTTGAGTATAAGCAGTAACTAACAACTGGAATACTCGATCTATTTCTCGATCGTTTGGGGATAGTGCTCCGACAGCATTCGATCTCGGTTGCCAAAGTTCTTGCCACTTTAGATTCAAATCATACTTCTCATCCATTTTTTCTAAGCTTTTCGTTTCAATTCCTCGTCTATCAATCGCTGATAAACATCTGACAATTGGGATGTCATCGAATTAGTCTCGATACCATAACCCAAACTAGTCCAAGTACTAGACAAGCGTTTTCGCACCTGTTCGAGCTTACCTTCCTTTAACAACTGCGGAATATTCACCCCCCAAGCTTTCTCATCACTGAGCCAATCATGAACTACTTTATCTTGATACTTTGGCTCAAAACTATAATTGCACTGAAAGACAAATAACATGCAATCATGTTGGGGATGATATTTCTTTGCCATGCCTGCCCAGGTAGTATTAATCATCTGATATCGTCCCGCCGCAGTAGAGCAATTATTCATATTTGGGCCATTAACGATCCTAATACACTTTTCAGGATGGCGACTGAGATCTTCGACATGACTACCACCATACAAAATCGAATATGGACGACTATCATTCGCTTCACTCGTCGAAATCATTCGCATCAATGCTCTCACATGAGGATCGCCACCTGACATCACCAGTGGGGGAGTTTGAGCCACATTAAAGACGGGATTTAGCCCCTGAGAATTTCGTCCAGATATCAGAGATGTCAAAGAGAGTAAGAGAATTAGACCTCCCATCGCCGCAGCGATATGTTTAGAGCGTCCTTCTGAATAAGAATTAGTTGCCATGAATTTCGGGGTGTAGAATTTGGATAGTGGATACATCTACTTTTTTAAAGAATCGCAGCAAAGAGCGATTTAAAACCGATCTTGAATTCAAACTTTAAACTTATCGCGGGTTGTAGGTTGCTAGATATTCTAATTCCTTGAAGCTGTTGGGAGATGTTCCTTTACCCTATCTACAAGCTGGCAAATAGACTTTCCCAACTTTTTGCCGTGGCGGTTGGCGCGCTGACAATTTCGAGGACTTTATTTCGAGCAGTTAGGCTAGTGAGTGACTCAACGCACACCTGGGCGACCTTTTGTCTGGGTATACTGCCATCAAAGAGAGTATCTGCCTTAGACATCACCACGGGATTATTGTTATCTTCATTTTTCAGTCCTCCCGGACGAACGATCGTATAATTTAGTCCACTGGTTTTCAAGTACTGTTCGGCTTGTTGTTTCCACCATAAAATCAACCAAAATAGATTGAGTGGGTGAAAAAATCGCGAGACACAGAGGGAGGAGACAAACACAAACTGCTCGATTCCTTGGGATTTTGCCACATCGACCAAATTTTTGGTACCCTCATAATCAACTTGATAAGGGCCAGTTGGATCCAGACTTGGTTTAGCTCCTGTGGCGCACAATACCACAGTGCTATCGCCGATCGCTGTAACAATGCTCACACGATCGAGCACATCTCCCTCAATTAGCTCCACCCCTGCTGGCAAAATCTCCCTCGCGGTAGCAAGATTTCGCACCAATGCCCGAACTGGAATCCCTTTACTCACCAACTCCCCCACGATGCGCCGCCCAGTCTCTCCAGTCGCCCCTGCTACGAATGCTTTCATATGCCTTTGGTTAAAATAAGTATCTAATTACCCATACAAATCATGTTAAAGGCAGAAACAATCGATCGGGTATATACAGTCACCAATTACAACCCCGATTTCAGCTAATCTGCAAAACTTCCGGTTTTCACCCTCCCAAGTCTGTAAATAGATCGTATATTTCCGCGTACTATCTACCTCCCACACCACATCGACAGGAACCCCACCGGATGCTATTACCAACCCTAGAACCAATCCGCACAGAGACGAATGAAGCATTGCCAAATCCCGAATTAGGCACACCACAGGATCCCATCGAACTAGATCCCAACCAGCTCCAACCCTTCTGCTTCCAACACCATTTTACCGATGCGATGCTGATGGGCGCAGATGTCAAGACAGTCAGCAAATATTTAGATACTCATCAAGGTTGGTTTACTCGTTGCGCGCAACCGATGCAAGTAGAAGCCATCGGGCGTGACGGTTATGCGCTGACGATTGGCAAATTTAATTCATTCGGCTATGCAGTCGAGCCAAAAATCGGGCTGGAATTATTGCCGCCCGATCGCGGCGTATATCGGATTCAAACCATCGCTATCCCGGATTATCAGCCACCAGGCTATGAAGTAAGTTTCAACGCCCAGATGCGTCTGGTAGAGACCGTAGCGGGGACCGGGTTGGGTACCAAGGTAGAGTGGAATCTCGATTTGAGTGTGTCGATTCAGTTTCCCAAGTTTATCCACAAGTTACCCAAGCGAGTGATTCAAAGTACTGGCGATGGATTGCTCAAACAAATTGTCACTCAAGTATCCCGTCGCTTGACTCACAAGGTTCAGCAAGATTTTCATGGGAATTTGGGCTTGAAAATTCCGAAGAAAGGGTGATGGGAATTTTGGATTTTGGATTTTGGATTTTGGATTAAAATTCAGCATTCCTAGACTTTTACAGTAGGTTGGGTTGAGCCTCGTTCGCGGAGCGTCTCCCTTCGGAGATAACCCAACGCTTTAGGGATGTTGGGTTATTTCGAGGCGAAAGGCTACGCCAACGAGGCTCAACCCAACCTACAGATCTATCCACTCCGCTTTCCCCTCTAGCTCCCCCAATCCAAAATCCAAAATCCAAAATCCAAAATGGTTCCACTCCGCTTTCTCATCTGGCTCCGCTAATCCAAAATCCAAAATCCAAAATCCAAAATGCTTCTGCTATAGTTATGGTGACTTTTCCCTCGATCGACGCATCCAGGGCAGAGCAATGTTGTCAGTCATAACTTTTCTTTCCTGATGGTCATTTACTTTGTCTTCCTGACGATTTCCGCCGCCACTTATGCCATATTTAGTTTGGGATTGAATTTACAGTGGGGTGTGACGGGGCTGATTAATTTCGGACATGTTGCTTTTATGACGATCGGTGCATATAGTACCGTGTTACTCTCGTCCCAGGGGGTACCAATTCCGATCGCTGTATTAGTGGGTGCTGGTTTGTCTGCATTATTGGGGCTACTCATCGGTATGTCTTCCCTCAGACTACGGGAAGACTATCTAGGTATTGTAACGATCGGTGTATCCGAATTAGTCCGCCTGGTGGCAAAAAATGAAGCTTGGCTGACGAAGGGGACATTTGGGGTTCAAGGTTATCCGGTTCCATTTGATTTTCAGCCTGACTATCCCATGCGGGTGTTACTAATTGTCTGGTTGACGGGCATCTGTGGCTTGGCATTGTGGCGAGTGTGGTTGTGGGTGCGAGGATCTATGTCTCGGGTGGTGAATGGATCGATCGCTGCCATTTTTGTGTTAGCTGTATATGTTTGTGGTGCCATATCTCTAGATAATTACGATCCTCGTGCTGGATTGATGGTACTCGCTTTGACTACGCTCGCGGTAGTTTATACGGTACTAGACAAATTAGTCAATTCACCTTGGGGACGAGTATTAAAAGCCATCCGCGAGGATGAAGAAGTGCCCAGAGCCTTGGGCAAAAACGTTTTTTGGTACAAACTTCAAGCCTTCATGCTCGGCGGTGCGATCGCCGGAATTTCAGGAGCTTTTTATGCTTGGCAATTTAGCGTATTTCCCGACAACTTCGAGCCATTAATTACCTTCAGTGCATGGATTATCGTCATGTTAGGTGGTTCGGGTAATAATTTGGGGACGATCGTTGGTGCCGTTATTTATTGGGGTTACTACGAATCGACTCGATCGAATTTATTCAAAATAATATTTACAGCATTAGGTTTGGATGATACTCAACAGGGCGCATTTCGGATTATGATTGTCGGTCTAATTTTGATGCTGCTAATGGTTTTCCGTCCCCAAGGTATTCTCGGCAAAAAAGAAGAACTAACCCTTGGTAGGTAGGAGGGTAGGAGGGTAGGAGGGTAGGAGGGTAGGAGGGTAGGAGGGTAGGAGGGTAGGAGGGTAGGAGGGTAGGAGGGTAGGAGGGTAGGAGGGTGAAAAGCTTAACACCCCCCCGTCCCCCC
>JANOPX010000227.1:0-25774 GCA_031422115.1 Chamaesiphon sp. VAR_4_metabat_408
GGGGGGGTGTTTGTAGGTTTTGGGCATTTTATTCATTGCCCCATACCCGTCGAACCCGCATCGCCCCAACCCATCAATTCACCTTTTAACCAAACTCACCCATATCCCCATGAACCCCAACGAAGCTCGTCAAAACGCCTATCTTCAACTAGTCCAAGCCCTCCTAGAATGCCCCTCTCATCTAGAAGAACAACTTCTGGAACTGAACTCTGAATTCGTGGATCTGGGGCTAGTCATGACGCTATTAGCCGTCGCTCAGAAGATGATGGAACAAGACGATCCAGCCGCAGTATCGACGATCGAATGGTTGGTAGATTTTGCCCAAAAACTAGCCCAAAAATTGGGAATGGATATGGGCGAGAGTCCAGCCGAAGATGATGAAGATTATGCAGCATTTGTGTTGAATTTATTGCAAACAGTTAATGATAGCGAGGGAGATGAGGCAACAGTGTACGCCTTTTTGTCAGAGCATCTCAGCTATCTCAATGAACATTTATTAGCTATTTTCCCACAACATATCGATCGATTATTCGCGCTCAAAACAGAGCCAGAATGGAAATTATTCATCGCCTCAGACATACATAATTCAGCTGTAGATTTGGGTGAATTTACCAGCGGAAATCGATCGATTAATCTAGAACTCGCCATCGCCTGTTACGATCGCGCATTGTCAGTTTATACTCAGAGCGATTTTCCCGAAGAGTGGGCGATGATGCAAAACAACCTGGCAAATACTTACAGAGATCGGATTGAAGGCGATCGCACAGCAAATTTGGAGCTAGCAATTCAGGCTTATCAAGCTGCTCTAGAAGTCCGTACCCCCAGAAAATACCCGATTGAATCAGGCAGAATTCAAGCAAGTCTAGAAGCCACCATCGAGCTTCGGGATACTCTCGCACAACGCGATCTACATCATCCAGATATCTACGAGAGCGAAATTCTAACTCCTAGCCCCAATCCAGAATATGCAGACTTTTTCCTCGATCTACTCCAAGCTGTTGTCGATAGCCAGGGCGATGGGCGGATCGTATATCAATTTTTTGACAACCATCTGAGCTATTTAGACGAAGAATTATTAGCCAATTTACCACAACATGTAAGAATATTATTGGCTCGCAAAGATGAGTCAAATTGGAAATCTTTCGTTGCTTCAACACTGAATAGTTTAGCAATAGATCTCTATCAATTTCCCAGAGGTAATCGAGCGATTAATCTAGAACTCGCGATCGAGTGTTATCGGTTGGCACTGGAGGTATATACCCGCGCCGCTTATCCCGAACAGTGGGCAAGGACGCAAATGAATCTGGCTGTTGCTTATCGGAGTCGGATTCGGGGAGAGCGGGCGGCTAATTTGGAGCTGTCGATCGAGTCTTATCAGTTGGCACTGGAGGTATATACCCGTGCGGCTTATCCCGAACAGTGGGCAATGACGCAGATGGGTCTGGCTGGTGCTTATTGGAGTCGGATTCGGGGAGAGCGGGCGATTAATCTAGAGCTGTCGATCGAGTGTTATCGGTTGGCACTGGAGGTATATACCCGTGCAGATTATCCCGAAGATTGGGCAATGACGCAAAATAATCTGGCTGTTGCTTATGGCGATCGGATTCGGGGAGAGCGGGCGGCTAATTTGGAGCTTGCGATCGAGTGTTATCGGTTGGCTCTGGAGATATATACCCGTGAGGCTTATCCCGAAGATTGCCTCAAAGCCGCCCGCAACCTCGGCAACCTTCATTACGAAATCGACAACTGGCAACCTGCTATCCATGCCTATGAAACCGCGATGCAGGCAGTCGAAACCTCACGCAGTTGGGCACTCAACGACGAGTCGCGGCAAGAACTGTCCAAAAATGCTCTCTCCATCTACGAGAATGCGATCCAGTGTGCCATCAACCTCCAAAACTATTCCCAAGCCATCCAATTCACCGAACGTATCCGCAGTCGCAGCCTCGTCGAGCTGATGGAAAGCAAAGATCTCTACGCTGATGCCCAACTTCCCCCAGAGATTGCCACATACCTAACCGAGTACGAAGATCTCAACCACCAAATCCAATCTATCCGCCAGCAACCCGATTCCTTCGGTGACAAAGCCGCAGCCATTACCACCCTCGAACGCCAAAAAGCCGCAACTTATGACAAGCTTCGCAAACTCGATCCTGTCTTGGCGGGAGAAATTCAGGTAACGGCGATCGATTTTGCCAGCATCCAAGAACTAATTACCACCCCCCATACAGCCATCCTCACCTGCTACACTACCGATGACGATACCCACATCTTCATCATCAAACAGAGCGGCGCACCAACCATCCATACCTGCAAAAATCAAGGCTGGGCAGAATTCCAGCGATGGTTGCAAACAGAATGGATAAACCTCTACCATACCGATCTCCCTAACTGGCAGCAAAATCTACCTCACCGACTCGAAGAGATTTCCCAGCGACTCCAACTAGATACCCTCATCGCCACACACCTCACCGACATCAACGAACTCATCATCGTCCCCCACCTCAACCTCCACCAAATCCCCTTCGCCGCTCTCCCGATTACCCCCCTCGGTAATTTCGAGGGGAAGGGTGGGGAGATGGGGGAGGGTGGGAGGATGGGGAGGAAAGAGTTGGAATCTCAACATTCCGATCTCTCCCCACACTCCCCACACCCCAAGATCCTCAGCGACAGATTCCTCATTCGCTCCATCCCTAGCTGTCAAATCCTCCAATACTGCAAAAACCGCCCAGAGGTAAAAACTGCGATCGTCGGTACCGTCGAAGATGCCGAAGATAACCTCCCAGGCGCACGCTACGAAGGCGCGCAAATCGCCGCCCTCTACAATATCCCCCCCACCAACCGACTGATTGGCTCCCAAGCCACCCCCGCCAACTACCGCGAACTCCTCACCAGAGTCAATCGCCTCCACTCCAGCCATCACGCCACCTCCCGCCCCGACAATCCCCTAGAATCCGCCCTCATCCTCGCCCAAGGAGAAACGATTACCCTCAGCGACTTACTCACGGGTACAAGATACCCCCATCTCGACGAGGTTTTCCTCTCCGCTTGTGAAACCCATGTCGGTACTACCACCATCACCGACGACATCGCCACCCTCACCACAGGTTTCCTCTGCATCGGCGCACGCTCCGTACAAAGCACCCTCTGGGCGGTAAACGATATCGTCACCGTCATCTTCAGCTTGTTTTATCACCAACAACGTCACCAAGGTAAAAATCCCACCATCTCCCTCCATATCGCCCAGCAACAGCTCCGAAATCTCACGGGAGAGCAATTTGCCAAATATCAGCCTATCATTGATGCTCATCGCCTCCCTGCGATCGCCTCTCTTGACGATCGCATCGCCACACTCATCAAACAACAATCTACTCTCGATCTCGATACCCAAAAAGGGGCATGGGATGAACTCCAAGCAAACATTGAAAAGCTAAAATCGCAAGTGCAAAAGCTCGACGATATATACTGGAACTCTGAGGATTATTGCGAACTCGAACGACCTTTCGAGCATCCCTTCTACTGGGCAGGATTTATCACTCAAGGTATGGCGTGAAATGAGGGTTCGATGACTACATTTTTTTGTGAAATTCGATCGACCCTGATTTTTCGCTTAATCCCAAACAATTTTATATCCAGTGGATTGAACTAGAATAGCCATATCTGATAAGTGTTTGTCGTCTTGAGGGGGTTTCATTTTTGGAGCTTCTTCTAGGGCATTTGAGTCTTGCCAAGTATCTGAAATTGTCATCGTCATTTCTCGATCGACAAGTGCATTATCGATTTCAAATTCTGCATCCCTATATCCAGACATTTTCAGAAATTCATTATCAGTAATTTATTATGGATGAATTGAATCTGAAAAGCCCACCGCAATACATCGCTGTGGGCTTAAATTCTAGATATAGTCAGGCATTAATTCCCGTGTGGCAATCAGGTTATCGACAACTCCATCTAGGTAATCGGGATGCACCATATTAAGGGCAATCCAATTAGGATCGAGAGATTCAATCCCAAACAAACGACCTGAGTGATACAGATAATTACTTTTCTTGATATAGCCAATTCGCAGGTTATCTAAACGAACCTCGATCGAGTTATCTCCGTCAGGAATTACCCAATCGGGATAGACATCTAACCAGTTCATCGTTAACTTAATATGGTTGACTATCCATTCAAGATCTAATCCCTGGAAATCCGGTAAAGGTGATGGCTGAACAAACTTGTCAGGACGCTCGGTAATTGCATCATGGCACTCAGCAGTTGCGGGAAAATGACTCCTGACAACTTTACTCAAGGAATTGCCGCAAGAAAAGCGATTGCGGTCGAGATGCCGTGCAAATGGACACTCAAGGCAATTAGATGGGAGGTGAGGTGTTATCATGGGAATTAGATTTTTGTTGGTCAATGTGGAGCTATTAACTCCACATCTTTTTCTAGTATTCAGATGGTAGATAGATAAAGATTTGACCATTCGATCGAATCTCTACCCAAATACTCAAGCTGGGAAGTGGAAAGTCCGTATATTTGATTGGTTGAGTAATTGAGACATTTCCATCACCATCGTCACGAAATAAAATACACAGATGAATTGCTTGCTAGTAATTACTAGCAAGCAATAACGATTTAGCATGAAACAACCGTAACCGCAGCATCTGCTTTAGCTTTATTCGCAGCAATAGTAGCAGCGCGTTTCTGGGCAGGGGTGAGAGTAATAACAGGCTCAATCTCAGTAGGTGCAGGGATGGATACAACCGCTATGACGGAAGTAATCCACATGCCGATCGTACCTATGGTAGTAGCCAACCGGAATTTACCAGTAACAACTAAATTAGCCTCTGACACGAACAATCTTTGATTAACATCAGTTTTAGGAACTGCAAAGTTAACTAGAATATCGCCATCAATAGCAGTACCATTGATACTAGTATCGGTGACTTGAGCACTTAAAATTACGAGGTTGGGAGTAGCAGTACGCATGAGTTTTTCTAGAGTAAAGTGAGTAATTTTTAATTCAAAGCAAAGCGAAACTAACCTCTAAATAAATAGAGATTAATTTCACAAAATATTAACAAGCATGGAATCTGACTAAGCAGCTTTAGCTTTGGGTGGTAATTGAATTTCTGACACAGTAACGACAGGTTTAGCACGAAGCTTGCCATCCTCATCGTTCCAATGCTCGAATTCCATATCGCCAACAATCGAGACTGGACAACCTTTAGTTAAGTAATTAGCCGCTTTGACGAGTGAATCACCAATAAACTTCAATTGATACCAATCAGTCGTATCTTCCGAGACTTTGACGGCTAAAGATGTATCGGATATTTGAAAGTAACCACTACCATCTTTGCGAGGAACATCGGATGTTGAAGTGGATCGACCAGTATGACCAGATAGAGTAACTTGCATGAGAGACAAACTCCGAATAAATCTATAAAATTCTCAAAAATTATTCACAGAGGGGTTTATGCTTTAATACTAGTAACTATTTCTTAATCTTTTGGCTATGGCTGAGAATTCAATAATACTCGATCGATATATAAATTAACTAACTTTTGCTTGAACTATTATCTGTTTGAGTGCAGTGGGGATTTTGTTTAATAATTTCTTGTTGGTAGGCTGCGGCTAACGCATCTCTCATCCATGCTGACGGATTCGACTTACTCTTGATGTAATGGTATACATCCCATTCGACCTTAACCGACAAAGATCGATCTGCTAGATTCAACGGTGCAGGTTCGATTTGATATTGTTTGAGGTGTTCGACTGGTGGATTAGGATTCACGAGAATTGCTAAATATAGCTACCCATAACATTTTAGCCAATTACCGAGCCTTCTGTAATTAATTAGGGTGCATTTATTTTAGCTGCACAACTGAGACTAGGAGCTAATTTGTCTATTAGGGTGCAGCAATCTAGTTAAATTAACCTTTTTTGCACCCTAACTCAAAACTACCATCGATCGCTGTGCCAATTAATTAGGGTACATTTGTTTTGCCTTGTTTTGCCTCCACAACTGAGACTACGAGCTAATCTGTTGATTAGGGTGCAGCAATCTAGTTAAACTAACCCTTTTTGCACCCTAACTCAAAACTACCATCGATGCGCTGTGTCAATTAATTAGGGTACATTTGTTTTATCTCCACAACTGAGACTAGCAGCTTGTCGGAGCTAATTTGTCTATTAGGGTGCAGCGATCTAATTAAACTAACCCTCTTTGCACCCTAACTCAAAACTACCATCGATCGCTGTACCAATTAATTAGGGTACATTTGTTTTGGCTCCACAACTGAGACTAACAGCCGATCCGTTTATTAGGGTGCAGCCATCTAATTAAATAAACCCTTTTTGCACCCTAATTAAGGTTATCAGAATTGACCAGATACAAGCGCAATGCCTAGAAAACTAGCCAATCAGTGGTATAATTAATGTTGAACAGTCTTTAGTCGATTCTCTCGCGGGGAGAGGCTAATTTGCCTTCGACATGGCTAAATCTAGCTCGTCTTCAAATATTTCAGTTAAAGAAATTGTTGTCAGTTTAGATCGATTGGACGCAGACGCATTAGAATTAATTGTTAACGCAATTGCGGTGATTTTACAGGAGCGACAGCTAGCTAGTGACGAACCAGAAGCTGTGGAAGCGAAGCGACATACTAAGTATATCAACCAAGTTGGAATTGGTGTTAATGGTAGTCATGGCTATATCGAATCCAAGTTTATTAATGGCTATGGCCCCTATCGTTATTTAAGACTGCGAAAAAACGGAGTTCATCATTCCTTTTATTTAGGTAAAGAAATTATCAATGACAAGCAAGAATAAGCAAACAATTATTGCGGTGCTTTCAAATTCAGGTGGCGCAGGTAAAAGTACGATCGTGCGGAATTTGGGCTATGAAATGAGTCAGCTCGGATTAAAAATTGCTCTCATCGATCTCGATCCCCAGCATAATCTCGACCTATTCTGTGGATTTCCCTTAACCGAACAGATGGATAATACCATTATCAGAGCATTAAGTGAGAAATACGATGGTTCCTGGTCTTTATCGCCCATCCCCAACGAACAAATAGAGGTTTGTCGCGGACACATTGGGATGGCAGAAATTCAAAATGAGTTGGTCAACCGCAGACGGAGTGAATATGTACTGGCCGATCGGTTTCAGAAATCTCCATTATCCCAAAATATAATTTTAATCGATTGTCCGGCTACATTAGGTAAAATTTGTGAGAATGCGATCGCTGCTGCTGACTATATCCTCATCCCGCTAATCTTAGAAGACAAAGCTCTATCTGGACTAGATGGTCTGATTCAATGGTTACAAGTATTAACTGAAGATCTCGCGCTCAATCCACCTCCTCAAATCCTGGGAATTATTCCCAATGCTTATGATAAAAGATCGGCGACACATCGTAAATGTCTAGAATTTCTCCAAGATATTACTCAAAAACTGAATATTCGGTTGTATCCAACAATTAACCAATCTAACGAAATTAAAAATGCTAATGGTAATGGACTCGCGATCGGTAAATATCGTTCCAGTCATAAAGCAGTACAAGAGTTTCGCTCTTTGACTAATGAAATCTTAGCAGTCATTAACCCCGCATAATTATGAGTAGATTAGATCGATTCAAGGAAATTGGTACTAGCCTTACCAGCACTTCAAGTATTGCCGAGCGAGAAACAATTACCTCACTTCAGATTGAGATCGATCGATTGCAGCAAGCACAGCCGACTACCCACCTCTCACCTTTATCAATTCGACCCTCCCCCTATCAACCTCGAAAATACTTCGATCCCGATCGTCAAGCCGAACTTAATGCCAACGTTCGAGAGTTTGGTATTTTTCAAAATCTGGTAGTCCGTCAGGTTGAGGATGGCTATGAATTAATCGCTGGTGAGCGGCGATTGATTGCATCTTTGGCTAATAATTTAACCGAAGTTCCAGTTGTTATTTTATCTCTATCCGATCGAGATGTCCGCAAACTAGCTCTCGCTGAAAATTTGCATCGCGAGAATCTCAATCCGATCGAAGAAACTCAGGCAATCCTAGATCTATTGACGCTCGAATTGGATGTTCCCACAGTCGATGAAGTCAAGTCGATTCTATATGCTCTAGACAATTTAGCCAAAGGAAAAAAAGTTACCCATAACGCTATGGGTAATGTCTCAAACAACCAAGAAATTGTTACTCAAGTCATTGCCGATAATGCTAAAGGCATGAACTGGCGGTCGTTTGTCAATAATCGCTTGCCTTTACTCAATCTTCCCGATGACATCCTAAATGCGATTCTGAAGGGTTCGATCGAATATACCAAGGGACAAGCAATTGCGAGAATTGACGATCTAGAACATCGAACAGAACTGCTAGCAATGGCGATCGAGCAGCGGTGGAGTCTATCTCAGATTAAAGAACAGATTAAGAGTAGTCAAGTTTCTCAATCACCACAAGCACAAGAACCCAAGCAGCGGAGTTCTGACGGACGGGGAACCCGTCCAGAAGAAGAACCCAAGCAGCGGATTCAGTCTACTCTCAAAAAAGCGACTACCACAAAGGTTTGGACAGATCCACAAAAGTGGAAGAAAATCGATAAACTATTAGCCCAAATAGATGACTTATTGGCGCAATAATCGCCCTTGTAGATTATTTGACATCATGAAGAGAGAGTTGTCATTCAACGACGCGCGAGCTTCGAGTGATTATCAAAATCTAGTTCCAGTTGTCGATTTAATTCTACTGATAACTTTGGTAATCGCTCTATTAGATCCGCAAGGGTTAATTGCCAATTTTTCTTCTGTTGACGAGATCTCCGTAATTTGGGCAGCTTTAACTTCAGCGATAATTGTCCTGGAGTCGGTTGAGGATGATGGCGGTGCATCCGTAAATGACATCCACTACATAAACAAACAAGATTAGATCTCTCGTTCTGTGTGGGATTTCCATCTAGATGATGTACTTGTGCCGAAAGTTTGCGTCTGAGGGATAGATCTAGGTGGCGGTAACTATTATTTGGTGGCAGACACTTTAAGCCGCAACGGTTACAGCGATAACCTGCTGCTTGCTTAACTGTGGTAGCAATTTCATTCCAGTTTTCAGGATATTCTAAAGTTAAACCGATGCTGCTGACACGAGCATAGCCAATCCGATTTGGGACTGTTTTCGGTTCGAGGGAAGTTGAAGTATCCACAGTGCAAAATCTTTGCTCATGTATAAAGTATCCGCACGATGATTATAGCAAAGGTTTTAGCACTAAAAATTAACGTAAACATAACCTCCAAGCGGCTGGTCAAATCCTCAACCTATTTACCGATCTCCGAGATACAATCGCCAGTAGTGAAAATAAATTACAAAAGTATTAAAACCCCGACATTATGAGTAGTGCAGTCAAAAAGTTTAGCCGTGGCATCATCGAAGGATTTTTTGGTCGTCCGTGGAGTTGGCAGACTCGACAAGCCTACGCCAGTTTCCTGAAGCAAAATAACTATCAGTACTATATCTACGCGCCCAAAGTCGATCGATATCTGCGTCGTCAGTGGTCAGAACCTTGGCCAGATGCTGAATATGCCAATCTCCAACAACTTAGCCAAGTTTATCAACAAGCTCGAGTAGCTTGGGGGATTGGGCTGACACCCTTTGAAATTCATCACGATTTCGACGAGCGAATCAACGCGAAACTAGATGCCAAAATTCGAGCGATTAACAATCTTCAGCCCGATATTTTAGCCATTCTATTTGACGATATGCGTGGTGACTTTCCCCGCATCGCCCAAATCCAAGCCGATATTATCCACCGAATCGTGGAGCAAAGTACAGCTAGCTCCTTCATTATGTGTCCAACCTACTATTCCACCGATCCAGTTTTAGATCGGGTATTTGGCGATCGTCCCTCACTCTACCTGGAAACTCTCGGTCAACTGCTAGATCCGATTGTGGATATTTTCTGGACAGGTGAAAAAGTTTGTTCTACGACTTATCCCGCCCCACATCTGCAAGAGATTACGGCTCAATTGGGACGTAAACCCGTGATTTGGGACAATTATCCAGTCAATGATGGAGCCAAACTGTGCCAATTTTTGCATCTACGACCATTTGGTGAATCGGCTGAACATCTGGCGACATGGACTGCGGGACAGGCAATCAATCCGATGAATCAAGCTTATTTATCCCAAATTCCGTTAATGACTTTGACGGATAACAGTGGTCAGGAAAACTCCATATACTCAGCCGCTTGTGCCCTTGCTGGTGAAGTCTTTGCAACATATTTGGTGGAAGATGTGGCAGCTTTTCAAGATGAAGGGTTGGAGCGGTTGAGTGTGGATCGGAAAAACGAATTAATCGATCGATATGAGCCATTTCAAACTGCCCATAGTCGAGAACTAATTGATTGGCTCCAAGGTAAATATCCTTTCGATCCAGCCTGTTTGACTGATTAGTCCGACTCGATTCGTTAATCTCGATTTGTAAGTTTTAAGATCGATCGATTGTAGATAACGTATTTCCACCCAATCTTGCTGGTAAGCGCGTATACCTTTTACCCACCTGATTTTGCCTCACCGCCAACCCAATCGCCTTATTCGACCCCACCACGATCGCTAATTTCTTCGCCCTAGTCAATCCGGTATACACCAAATTCCGCGATAACAACAGATAATGCTGCATGTACAAAGGCAAAATCACCACTGGATACTCCGAACCTTGGGATTTATGGATGCTAATCGACCAAGCCAATCCTAACTCATTCAAATCCGCATAATCGTAAATCACTGCTCTGCCCTCAAACTGAATCGTCACCTCATGTTCGGTGGAATCGATCTCATTAACTACCCCCAAATCCCCATTAAATACCTCCCGCTCGTAATCGTTCTTGAGTTGAATCACTCGATCTCCCACCCGCAAAATATCCCCACCCCGATTAATTTGAGCTTTTTCCGGCGCAGGAGGATTGAGTAACTGCTGCAACACCTGATTCAAATTCCGCGTTCCCACCACCCCCCTAGTCATCGGGCATAGCACCTGGACATCCGTAACCGGATTAAACCCCAAACTGGGCACAAAATCTCGAATCAATTCGCAAATCGCTTGCACCCCATGTTCCGGCTCGAAGCCGCCACTATGCCACAGACAATCTGACTGCGGCGCATCAGAAATCGGTTCGATACTGGGATATTGTCCGCGATTAATCTGGTGAGCAGCACGGATAATCCCACTCTCAAAGCTCTGACGGAATACCTGGGTGAGCCTGATGACGGGAATGCGCTCGGATTTAATCAGATCGCCTAACACACTACCTGGGCCAACTGAGGGCAATTGGTCGATATCTCCTACCAGGAGTAAATTGGCATCAGTCCGAACCGCCTTAATCAGCGAATTCGCCAAGAATAGATCCAACATCGAAGCTTCATCAACCACGATCGCATCATGAGGCAAAGGTTCATCCACACCCCGTTTAAACCCTCTTGTAGCCGGATCGAACTCTAATAGACGGTGAATGGTTTTCGCCTCGATTCCTGCCATTTCTGACAGCCTCTGAGCGGCTCTTCCTGTCGGCGCAGCTAGAGCAATTTTCTTCCCCATTGCCTTCCATAGGGCGACAATAGTGCGAGTACAGAAAGTTTTACCACAACCTGGGCCACCAGTAAGAATCATCACCCGTTGCGTCGCTGCCATTTCTACTGCTTGCTGTTGTTCGGGTGAGAGACTAATTCCCTGACTTTGGGTAAACCTGTCAATCCAATTGCGGACGCGGGGTAAATCTGCCGATTGAGGCTGTTCGAGTAGTTTGAGGATGGAAATGGCTAAATTCTGCTCGGTGTAGAAAAAACTGGGTTGGAAATATAATGGAATTTCCTCGACTGTTTCGAGGATTAAATCTTGTTGCAAACTCATATCCCGCAATACTTCTAACACTGCCTTCTCAGTTGCGGTATGTTCGTCAGTCGTCAGTTTCTTCGTCGCTGCTGTTAATAACTCCGGCTGAGGTAGGAAGCAATGTCCATCTTCGGCGGCTTCTCCCAAAACGTGTTTGATACCAGCTCGATAGCGGAAAGTAGAAGCAGGATCTACGCCTAAATTTCGGGCGATGAGATCGGCGGTGAGGAAGCCAATTCCAAAGATATCTTCTGATAGTTGATAGGGATTATTCGTGACAACTGCGATCGATTTATCCCCATATTGTTTGAAGATTTTCACTGCATAAGTCGTCGAAACCCCATGACTCTGGAGGAACAGCATTACCTCTTTAATCGCTTTCTGCTCCACCCAAGCTTTTTGAATCATCTTGACTCGCTTCTTGCCGATGCCTGGAACTTCAATTAATCGTTGGCTATCCTGTTCGATAATTTCTAAAGTTTCCAGCGCAAAATGTGCCACAATTCGTTTAGCAGTAACAGGGCCGACTCCTTTAATCAAACCGTTGCCCAAATACTTCTCAATTCCTGTCAGCGTGGCGGGTTTCGTTTCCCTGTATTTAATAACTTGGAATTGTTGCCCGTATTGGAGATGTTCTTTCCAAGTGCCCTGTAGTTGGAGGGTTTGCCCCGCTTGGATATTGGCAAAGTTACCAACAATCGTGGTTAATTCACGAGCGCGGGGTGCTTGGAGACGAGCGACGGTATAGCCACTTTCTGCCGAATGAAAGGTAATCCGCTCCACCACTCCAGTTAGAGAAACCTGGGGTGCAACTGAAGAATCCTCTGGTGCGTTTGTCTTATAGGTGGACACTACAGGAGTCGAAATGAGAAGATCTCTACGCGATCGACGATCGTCTAGAACAAGTTAAATCGAAGTGTGAACAACATACTTAGTTTTCTCGCATTACTAATTTTAGCCGATCGCACATCGCTTATACTCAAATACCCAGCACTCACAAGCTAAAATAAAGATAAGTTAGCCCTTTCACCAAGGTCGTCTCCCTGTATGAAAATTCTGCACGGTACATGGATTCCCCGTTCCAGTGATGAATTCATCCAAGCTGGAAACTTTTATCTGTGGGTAGAAACCGATGTACCTGCCAAACAGCAGCAAAATTCACCAGTAGATAGACACCCCCAGCAATTAAGTAAAGAGGATCTATCTAAATTTTTAGGCGACGAATTAGGTATTACTCCCGCTAAAAATAGCTCGATTAGTCAAGATATTATCACCAAGTATTTTATCCTGCCCAGCATAGATAGCCAACCCTTACCTTCCGTCGAACTCACCCGCTATCTAGAAACAGAATCTCCCACCCCAACAACTTGGAAAATTTGGTCGATCGACTGTTATCAAGTCAACCCGATTGTTAAACTTCTTAATGACATCCATTTTTTGTGTCTCTACAACAGCTCAGAAATTCAAATGGGTGCAGATCTCCTCTGTTGGTATCATTACAGTCAATCTATTCAGGAACTTTTACACAAAGATCGCTACATTCCCGCTTTAAAATATCGAGAGCAATCTCCACCCAAAGGTAAGAGTAAAAAGACAGCTCCAGACTACCAAATTTATCCTGGTTGGGAGATTATCTCTGAAGCTTATGAAACTAACATTCAAAAATATCTCAATTATTTACCCCTAGTTTGTACGGGTGGTTTAGATACAGCCGACGCACCCATCGAATTTTATGACAAAGAAACCTTACTGCGCCATTTTTCTGAATGTCTCCTCCACGATTATGTCATCAATACCCCTATCCCTGGCACCTTCGAGAAAAAAATCGCCAACTCCAGATTAATAACTGCTTGTCTTAACCCCCGCAGTTCAGCTATTCCTTGGACAGATAACCAAGCTTTAGCTATCTATAAACAGTGGCAAACCTGGAAGCAGAAATTACTAGTAGCCCAAAATAACTCAGCCTTCCAACTCTGCTTTCAACTTCAGGAAGCACCAACTCAAACTCCAGATCGCTGGTACCTAAAATTTCTAGTCGCAGCCAAACAAGATCCCTCATTAAAACTCGAACTCGATGACTATTGGCATCTCAACAGCAAAACCAAACAAAATATTCATCAACAATTTGGCAAAGAATTTGAAAAAGACTTACTCCTAAACTTAGGTTACGCCGCCAGGATTTATCCCCAAATTTGGCAAGGCTTAGAAACAGATAAACCCGTCGGCTTTTCTCTCACCCTTACCGCCGCCTTTGACTTCCTCGCTGAGAGTGCTTGGGTATTAGAAGATGCAGGCTATAAAACTATCGTCCCCGCTTGGTGGACTCCCCAGGGTAGAGCTAGAGCTAAACTCCGCCTCAAAGCCTCCCCGAAAAAATCTGGCACGATCAAGGCTGAGAAAGGCTTATTTCACCTCGATAATCTCATTGACTATCGTTACGAACTCGCCATCGGTGACGAGCAAATTACCCCCCAAGAATGGCAGAAATTAGTCGATGCGAAAGCTCCCCTCATCCACTTTCGCGGACAATGGATGGAATTAGATCTGGCGAAAATGCAGCAAATGCTCCAATTTTGGCAGTCGCATCAGGATACCCAACCAGAATTAACACTATTGGAATTAATCCAAAAAACTGCTGCGGCTAACGAAGAACTCGAAGTTGAAGCTGATGATACTTTAGCCGCGATGATGGCAAATCTACACGATCCCAGTCAGCTCCAACCGATCGAAAATCCACTCTTATTACAAGGAACCTTACGCGAATATCAAAAACGTGGAGTAGCCTGGATTCAATATCTCGAACGCTTGGGGTTAAATGGTTGTCTAGCTGATGATATGGGGTTGGGGAAAACTATTCAAGTAATTGCCACTTTAATCGCCGAAAGAGCCACAACCGAAATATTACCAACCCTATTAATCGCCCCAACATCTGTACTGGGTAATTGGGCGAAAGAAATCGATAAATTTGCCCCCCATCTTCGCGTAACAATCCATCATGGTAGCGATCGAATTCAAGAATTAGCCACCTTTAAAAAGGCTACCACCGAATGTGATGTGGTAATTACTTCCTATACTTTAGTGAGAAAAGACAGTAAATTATTGCAAGCAGTGGATTGGCACCGAATTGTCATCGATGAAGCTCAAAACATCAAAAATCCCGCCGCCGAACAAACGAAAGCGATTCTCAAATTACCATCTACTCGTCGCCTCGCCTTAACCGGAACCCCCGTCGAAAATCGCCTGTTAGATTTATGGTCGATTTTCAATTTTCTCAATCCTGGCTACTTAGGTAAAGAAGCTCAGTTTCGTAAATCATTTGAAGTCCCCATTCAAAAAGATCGAAACCAAGTTCAATCCCTCACCTTGAAAAAGTTAGTCCAACCTTTTATCCTCCGTCGCCTGAAAACTGATAAAACAATTATCAAAGACTTACCAGATAAAGTCGAACACAAGCAATATTGCAATCTCACCAAAGAACAAGCATCCCTCTATGAAGTTGTCGTCAAAGATGTCCTCAAACAACTAGAAACCGCTGAAGGAATTGCCCGAAAAGGATTGATGCTATCTACCCTGATGAAACTCAAACAAATTTGCAATCATCCGCGCCAATTCTTGCAAGATAATAGTGAATTTAGCGTTACCCGCTCTCACAAATTACAACGTTTGGGTGAAATGCTCGAAGAAATCACCACCGCAGGCGAGAGTCTATTAATTTTTACTCAATTCACCGAAATTGGTGAAGCTCTGCAACAGTATCTCAAACAAATCGGCTATCGCACCTATTACCTGCATGGCGGTACATCTCGCCCCAAACGAGAACAAATGATAACTGAGTTCCAAGACCCCGAAACCGAACCTTCAGCTTTTGTACTGTCATTAAAAGCGGGTGGGGTAGGCATTACCTTAACCAAAGCCAATCATGTTTTTCACTTCGATCGCTGGTGGAATCCCGCCGTCGAAGATCAAGCAACAGATCGAGCTTTTAGAATCGGACAACAGAAAAATGTATTCGTTCATAAGTTCGTAACTCTAGGCACATTAGAAGAACGCATCGATGAAACGATCGAAAACAAGAAAAAGATTGCTGATTCGATTGTCGGAGCTGATGAATCTTGGCTGACAGAGTTAGATAATGAAAGCTTTAAAAAGTTAATTGCATTGAACAAGCAGACAGTATTGTAAATTAAGTAATAAGTAATAAATATGGCACAATTTAGTAGGACTTGGTGGGGACAGCGATTTATTCAGGCGTTAGAAGAGTTTAGTGATGAGGCAAGATTGGGACGCGGACGTGCATATGCCCGTAATGGTAAAGTTAAAGAACATCAGATTGCTAACGGTAAAATTACCGCTAAAGTCAGAGGTTCTATAAATCCATACTTTGGCGTTCATAAAGAACCACTATATAAAATATCGATCGAGATCGAGCAGATCTCAGCAGCAGATTGGTCGAAAGTAATTGCTCGTCTCGGTGCTAAAGCAAGTTTAATCTCTAAACTCCTCTTAGGCGAAGTCCCCGATAATATCGAAGCAACTTTCGCCGAACTTAATCTCCAGTTACTCCCACACAATCGCAAAGACTTTCAGACTGACTGTTCCTGTCCCGATTATAGCAATCCCTGCAAACATATTGCTGGCGTTTACTATCTAGTTGCAGCAGAATTAGATCTAGATCCCTTTTTACTATTTGAACTGAGGGGAATATCTCGTGCTAAACTCCAACAAGAATTAGCCAAGTCTCCATTAGGTAAAGCTTTATCCTCAGCTCTAGACGAAGTAGAATTACCGATCGAATCTACAAACTCTTATTATACCAAGCCTAAAAAAATCGTTCTCAATCTCCCCGCCACACCCAAGGATTTTTGGCAGGGAGGGCAACGATTGCCGCAAACAGTAGCCGAGTCTGAAATTGCCACTATTCCCGCTGTCGTCGTTAAAAAAGGGGGTGATTTCCCACCTTTTTGGACGCAAGATAACTCTTTCTTAGAAGTGATGGTAGAATTATATGAACGAGTACGAAAGAAAAATAGTTGAGAAATAATATTTTAAAACTGCTCTAGGCACATCGAATTATCCTGACTCAAAGATGCTAAAATAATCTAGTGCCATTAAACTATTCAAGTTTCGTGAAATCAGCGCATCCTTACCCCGAAAACTGGAGAGAAATTAGCAACCAAGTCAAAGCAGCAGCCAACTATCGATGCGAACGATGCGAGCGATATGGATTGCCACCTGGGAAGCGATACGTCAAAATCAATCGCTCTCAACGTCAGAAAATTAGCCTCCAAGTCCATCATTGGAATCGCGACCCTAGCGACAATCATTGGACGAATTTGGGATGTCTTTGTTCTTCTTGCCACCTGATTTACCATCAACAAAGGCGTGGTAATATTACGCCAGGACAATTATCTTTGCCCCTGAAGGTCAAACGCTCTTTCGTCAAACGTAAACCTAAATCTGCCGACCTACAATTATCACTAGTTCCATTGCTATCTATTTCAATTAGAAGTTATCAATTCAGACAACTATCTATTCCATTTCGATCGTAGAATTGCACATTGCCAAGTTCCCTCAAACTTCATCCTCTTTTTTTCCCGTTATAAACTCGACGATCCAAATGCCTTGTCGATCGTAAAAATCAACATTAAACTCTACATCCTCACTCAACTGACGACTCACCACACATTCAGTATCGCCCAACAATAACCCCAACCATAAGTCTACCAAATCCAGCCCAGATCGCTCCTGTAACTCCACCAACAGCATCTCCCCACATTCAACCATCACCCCCCGAATCTGACTCGCCCACAGCTCAATCTCCTCCCCATGAGTATTCCCTAGCACTGCTTCAATCATCGATTCAGTCGCCACCTCATCCGCCTCTACACCAAACTTAATCACCGATTGTCGCAACGCAGGATAATCATGCTCCACATCCAAATACAGATGCTCATCCCGCAAAATAAAAGTAGAACGATACAGATGCGCCCAAAGTTCATCAGGTACAATCGGCTCTTTAACGGGTAAATAAGCCGCAGCAATATCAGTGAGAATTGTCTCCGCTCTCACTCTATAAATGTCCGTAATCTCCCCAACCGCCCACGCTCCATCAACTAGATTCAACCCATCCAAATGACTGCAAAGTTCGATAAACTCAACATTAGCTGGCTCGGTTTGAGCAACAGCTAGAATCTGCCACAAGTCTAGCTCTAATTGTTGTGAGACAATAGTTGAAGGGTGACTTACGATGCTCATATTCACCGCCCCAAGTCGAATTGCACGTCGATACTGCGATCGATTTCCAGTGATTTGGATCTAGACAGCAACTTTTGACGATTGAAATCCAAAAGATCGATCGCAAATTGACTGGTAACTCGCTCGATTCTTTCTGCTGGAAGTTGCTCAAATATCATGTGAATATCATCGGTTTTGATTTGAGCGAGTATTTCTAACCATCTAATTGCAGCAATCAGTCGAAGTTTTGCTGCAATATCAAAAGCCTCAATATTTGATATTTCTACAGCCTCAACTCGTTCCTCGATGGTTAAATTATGCCACCAACAAGACTCGATTAATTTTGGATCTTGTAAATTACTGATCGATTTAGACTCAGCTAATAACTTAGCACCCAAGCTATCACCGTGGTCGAAAGTTGGACAGAGAAAATAACCCTCCTCCAGAATAGCTAACTCTAGATTTTCATCGTGTCGGTCGGTTGCCGAAATTAACGCATCAAACAGTAAGTATCCCACCATCACATCCGCACCAGTCTCAATCCCAGATGGTGGATGCCAATTCACTGGTAAACCAACCGAGTGCGCTTGCAGATAGTGTAGAACATTCTCGACAGTATACGCATCTAAACCATCTAGCGACTCCACCTCATACAGTGGATCGACGAGTGATAAAAATCGCCGACAGCTCATTACTTGTCCGTTTCTAGGCGTATAATCTATCGATAAAGTCCCATCAATATAACCCCCTAATTCTTGAGCATAACCAATTGCCAACTCAGTTCGAGTGATGGGTAAACCCAACAACTTCCCTAGTTCAGCCGCAACCTTCTCACTCCAATCCCACCGACGTTCTCTGGGAGTGAATCCATCGGGACTTGCTGCTTTAAATAAACAATGACCCAGTTCGGGATGATTGCACCAATACTTGTAGAAACGACCCTCAGCATCAACACCTGTGTCAGTACCATATCGATCTTTTGGCTCGACTCGATAGATGGGAAACGAAGATATCAATTGAGATCTCCTAATGGCAAATATTCAGCAGTAGTAAAAGGGATAAATCCCTTGCAAGTCAACGAACATAACAATCTTTCTTGCGAAAGTGCCCCGCGATTGACTTGTTGAACTTTCATTTCTACCTGCGATCTGTGAGCTGTAAATAAAGCTCTAATATAACCTGGCAAAATCCCAATCCTGTTCCCTGTCGGTTGATGGATTGCCCAGCCATCACCGCACTCGATATCATCTCCTCGAACCACTTTATCTACAGCAACTTCCTCGACTAAATACAGCTTCCTGAGTAGAAAATAAAACCGATAGCAGCCATCGGGATCTGCTGCAACTTCAGGAAAGACATCCAAACTGTCGGTTTCTCGATAACCGCCATTTCTAGCCACGAACGCAATTGGATTGAGGATATCTGCTGGTAATCCCAAACTAGGCAAATACCAAGGCATTTCCTGGGGTCGATCTAAAGGCATTCTACACGCATAATCACAATGAATATCACGAGTCGTTTTAATTAACCCGAAGGCTTCCGGCTGAAAATAATGCCGCCACAGTGGAGCAGCCTCAATTAACCCTTTCACACCACCGACACATCCAGTATGGTACTTCTCCCCGTACCAAACCATCTTCCTGACGGGGAACCAGAGTCGATCTTCAACTTCAGCCCCTAAATATAGCGCAGTAACTTTAGACATACTTTGTACTATTTATCGGACAATCTAAGATTGGACATTGGGACGGATGTAATTCCACTTTATTTGCAAACTTAGTAATTTCCACCCCTAACTCACTCGAACAAGCCTTCAAGATCTCCACCATCACCTCTACCACCTGAGCTGGAGCTAAACCCAAACAGTGCATAGGCTGTACTATCAACACCTTCCCCTTATCACTCTGCCATATCTCAGCGGCGATCGCATGTACCGGAGCATCCTGTCGTTCTCGATAGAAAATCACACTAGCCGCAAATCCCGTTGGAATTTTGACCGCAATCTCAACGATATTACTCACACCCAATCGTTTCGCCTTTCGTTCCAGAGATAACTTGCCACGATTGCGGTGATAATGCCGCCTAGCAGGGCAAAGTTTACTATCCCAGCAGGATTTCAACTTCGCGTCATCAGTGCTGACCTTGGAGCATTGAAAGCAATTGTGGGGAACTTTAGTAGGCATGGTATCACCAAATCTCCGAACGATTAATCCGGCTCATGTTCTGGCTCAGAATAATCGCATTCATTACAACTGAGTGTATTGGTTTCGTCAAGCCCGAAACTATTACTACCACAGACTGGGCAACATACTTCCAGTTGCTCTAACAAATCTTGCCCTTCCATCGGTTATCCCCTTAACTCTCTAGATTATAGTTGTGCTTAAAACTTAAAAAATACTTCTAATAATGTTTGTGAAAACACATTAACAAGTAAATACCTACTCTACAAATCTCTCAGTTTGATCGAATGTAGTTCTGCCTCTAACTCCTCAACCGAAGGTAATTTAGACTGAAGAGGATCTGGTAAAGATTTAGTCAATGCCTGTGTCCACTCCGCCACCCCCATCGGCTTATTAATATCCCTCAGCGCATATTCAGCCACAACCCCATTTCTAGACCGACACAATAGTATTCCAATCGTCGGCTCATCATTAGGATGGCGCAACAGGTCGTCCACCGCTGACAGATAGAAATTTAGCTTCCCCACAGACTCTGGCTTAAATTCATCCACCTTCAACTCAATCACCACATAGCAGCGCAGTTTGAGATGGTAGAACAGCAAATCTAGCCGAAAATCTTGACCACCTACCTCCAACGGAAACTGTTTGCCAACAAAAGCAAAACCCTCCCCCAATTCCAACAAAAACTTCTCGATGTGTTCGACTAAAGCATTTTCAAGCTCTCGTTCTTGAGCCGTTTTCCCCAAACTAAGAAAGTCGAATACATAGGGATCTTTTAGCGTTGCCCTCGCTAGATCGGATCGAGCTGGAGGTAAAGTGGTGTCAAAATTGTTTACAGCCTGCCCCTGGCGTTGATATAGCTGACCTTGGATTTGCAGAATCAATATATTGCGCGACCAACCATTGATACTTATCTGTTGGGCATACCAAAGCCTCTCCGCATCATTCTTGACCCGATCTAACAGAATGAGATTATGTCCCCAGGGAATTTGTCCAACAACCCGTTGGACAAATTCTTCCTCTGAGTAAGCCTCTGCAAACGCTCTCATGTAGAGCAAGTTTGTGCGAGATAAACCCTTGAGTTCAGGAAACTCCCCTCGCAAATCTTGAGAAAGCCTGTCGATGACTTTCGCACCCCAACCTTGCTGGGACTGTCTCAACAGAATCTCTCGTCCAATGTGCCAGTAGAGAAGAATTAACTCCTGATTGACAGCTAGAGCGGCTCGAATTTGACTGGTGCGAATCCGCTGCTTGAGACTGATGAGGAGTTCTTGGTATTCAGTGCTGAGTCGATCCATGAGAATTTGAGGATATTATCGATCGCGTAGCGTTATTTTGGGAAAATTCAATTAGTTATCTTAAAATTACTCTTCAGCAAATTTAATACCGATTGATTGAATTCTTAAATCACAGATTTCTTTGAATATTTCCAACTTTCTCGATCGGTAGCAGCTCGAAAAATCTCGGCCACTGCAATGACGGCTTTACTTTATAGTACTGATTCGATCGTTCATTTCCATAACACCTCCCAATAATCAATTGAAAATACTGCTGCATTTATTCTTCTCTAATCGTTGTTTCGCCTAGCCCTTTTAACGACTTCAATACCGATGCAGATTGCTGGCGTTCTACTGCATCTCGGATGAACGGCTTGAGATAGAGGTCTAGATGTCCTTTGTCTGGGTCATTGAGTTCTTTAGTTAATGCCATTAGATAATCTGTCTTTTCAGTTTCGCCCCAATCGATACTTATTCCCGCCCGAGATGCTAATTCTGCATAAAGCACCATGATAGTGCGTCCATTTCCATCTAGAAAAGGATGTGCATGAGCCAGCGATCCCATAATGTGACCAGGTTGTTCGCGCATAACATTAGGATCTCGACTCTTATCGAGCGCATAATCAGTAACCCTTCTGATATACGGAGGCTGGGCAAACATCGCTCCGTACCCACCTTTGGTGATATTGATATTTGGTGCAGTTAGTAATCGATCCTGACCAGCCCAAGGATAAACATCGCCAAACAACGTTTGATGGATAGCTAGAACGTGCTTGTACTCAATAAAATCGATATCGGCTAACGTATTTATTGCTCGACTGAGATTACCTTGAAACGAAGCATATTCGAGATCTTTGACTTTTGAGATATCTTTAAGACTAGCGAAATTACGCAAGTAACCTCGGCTGTCAAAGTCATCAAATGGGTCAAATGTCACGTATCTCGCTCCTGTAAATACTGAGCGTGAAGTAACGTATTATCTTTACCTGTTAAAATACCAGCGCGATTGAGTTCTACCAGAATCCATTGAGTTCTGTCCAACTCAACTTCATTGTCGGAAAGCCGAGAGAAAGTTGCACCGATCCCATCAAGTTGAGAATGGCTGTGTACTAAGTTATTTTCTTTGGCAAGTAGATCGATCTTCTGTTTAGCTGTTAATTCAGTGGTTGTTTGAACTGTTTGCATCTCAACTACCTCTGCTGATGGGTTTTGACTACTCTGATTATAGCATAACGTCATGCCGTAATATCAAATTTACCTAAGTCTAATCTAATGTCCGATAATGTCCCTTTGCGGACATTACTTTGTGCTAAAATAGCTATATCGCCTTAAATCGGGCTTATTTACGGCTTATTTGCATATTCCCTCCAAAAGGGGGATTAGCGGTAAAGTGAGCAACCGTGCAGAAAGTGCCGATAAGGTCAATTTTACGGCTCCCACTATGCCAAATTGGGAAAATTGTACCCACTTGTCCGTATCTGCCTAAACTGCCCATCCCGCCAAAAACGTCAAAGTAGAACTGAAAGTCAGTCTAGTCAAAGCTTTGATGGCGATCTTGCAGGTTTTTACATGAATCCTGTAGCGATCGATTATTCATTTTTGGGACAACTATTCCTTCGCTACTACCGAGAAAATTAAAATGTTGAATCATGATAATTTGGAAATCTTAACTCAAGCACAATGGGCGCAGCTAGCACAGGATAAAATTACTGCTCGGCAGGAATTCTTGAAAATACCACCTCAAGAAGCTCAATCAATATTAAATGAAGTAATCGACCCAAAATTATGGAAACCTGTTTTCAATTTTGGATCTGAGTTCAACTCCTTGAGCCTAATTAATGATGAACTCGATAGTTAAATATGGAGAGAGTCTTCACGCCAGAAAGTTTAATCTTATTGTTTCAATCGATCGAATCATCTAATTTAGATCTCATCTTAGTTGGTGGGCAAGCTATTAATATCTGGGCTAGCTATTATGCTAACCGAATTCCAGAACTTGCCGATTATTTACCATTCTCTAGTGCAGACTTAGATTTTTATGGGGGTAAAGTTGAGGCGATCGCTTGTCAAAAGATTCTGGGTGGTACGATTAATCTCAACCGAGATTTCGATCCATCACCAAATACAGGAGTTCTCATTGTTCCGATTGAACCTCAACCATTGAGAATAGATTTCCTGGGTTCTGTATTTGGAATTGGTGATGTAGAGCTTTCACAATCTGCGATTGTATTTGAGGGGCAGGAACATCTAGCTGGACTTCGAGTGAAAATTTTAAATCCGACATTATGCTTTGAAGCTAAACTTAAATCAACTGTGGGATTACCTCAAGAGGGAAGACAGGATCTTAAACATTTAAAGATGTCTTTACTATTTGTCAGACAATATATCATAGATACAATTGAAAATGATGTTCGCCAAGGCTTGAAATTAATCGAGCGAATTGTTTTTCATACTTGGAGTGATGCTGGCTTAACCCTTTGGCATCGTTTCCAAATCGAAATTAACTCAGCTATTCCAACAGCAGCAGAAATAAATACTCTTGATGTCAAGTGGGAAACTTTTCAAAGGATTCGACTACCTCAAATTCAACAGGAGACGATAAGAAAACGAGATAAGTATTTACAGATGCAAATTCATATAGAAGCTAGAACTAAGAATAGCTTAGATCCAAATGACCCAGATTCCAATTCCTCAACTGATTAGATTAGACAGAGTAGAAAGTTCTGCTCCCATCTCCAGCTCAAACAGTGGAATTTGGAATGATTTCTTATCGCTCCAAATTAAAGATACTACCCGACTTTCCTATACAAAAGCTCTTGCTGATTTTTGTCTGAAGGTTTATCCAGATTTTTCAATTCCCGATGCACTCCAAAGCTTTTTAGCACTTTCTCAATTTGATGCGATCGATAGAGTCCTAACTTATCGAAAGCTACTCATCGATTTAAAGTTATCGAGTGCGACTATTAATCAACGTTTATCTGCGCTCAAGTCTTTGGTTGACTATGCTAGAAAGCGAGGTTTGTGCAGTTTTACTTTGACTGATGTGAAGGGATTGAGAAGTCAAAAATATCGGGATACTAGAGGGAGAACTGTTGATGAATATCGCAGTGTGTTGGCAGAAATTGACCGGGAGACATTACTGGGTAAAAGAGATTATGCAATCTGTCGGTTGTTGTGGGATAATGCTTTGAGACGAGGTGAGATTGTTTCACTCGATCGATCGAGCTTCCTACCTCAAGAAAGTAGATTGATGATTCTGGGTAAAGGGACTTTAGAATTGCAGTCGATCGATCTTAATTCAGCAGTAGTTACCGCTATTAACGACTATTTATTAGCCAAGCTAGATAGTGTTAATCCAGCCTTATTTGTCAGTAATAATGGCAACCGATTAGATGGCAAAGATATTGCGAGAATCGTCAAGAAATATGCCGAACCCGTGGGGATCGATCTTTCTCCCCATCGGGTTCGGCATAGTGCGATTACGGCTTATCTAGATGTGAGTGAGGGGAATGTCAGAGCCGCTCAATCTTTGTCTAGACATCAAAATTTGAGTACATTGATGATTTATGATGATAATCGTCATCAGTTACAGGGCAATGCTAGTAAAGATTTGGGGGATTTGATAGAGTGATTAAAAAGTATGACTGTCAGCAGTATATAAGTTGTGCGTTATCAGCGACCTTGAAGAATTACCCTGTGATAGGTATTTTAGCTTTCAACTGCACAACTCTCGATCGATATCAAGCGAAGAACAATTCAACTCCAAATTTTACTAGCTGACCTTCATCTCGAATTGCCAGATCTTGAACTTCTAATTTCCAAGTACCTTTGACTATTTTGCCTTGAAAATCAGCAAAGGCAGGAATAGTTAAAGTATCAAACGTTTTTTTTAAATTACGTGTCGCTCCACCACTTCGGTTATGTAGAACAATTTTATTTAGACCAAGTTCTGTTGGTGGTATGAGTGAAACGATTAAATCACCAATATAGGAATGCAAAATCTCAACTGTTGTCGAAATACTTTTGACAGGATTAGTTTCTCCTACTTCCAACTGGACACTGACTGTTTGCAAATCTGGTAAGGCATCACCGTGCCAAAACGGGAAAATTGTACGCTAAGGCTGAAAGCCTTTCGGCGTAAGCATTTCAGAACTACTTACTCAACTTCACCCGTAACGGACGTAACTTGTCAAAACTAGTCGCCTGTTTCAAGTTCCAAACA
>JANOPX010000228.1:0-7341 GCA_031422115.1 Chamaesiphon sp. VAR_4_metabat_408
ATCCGCTCCAACGTCGCCCTGCTCAAAAACATGGTCGCACGGGGTTATACCGATGCCCGTACCATGTTGCGCCGCGTCGCCCAGATGGAAGCTTGGCTGGCTAATCCCGTCTTAATGTCCGCCGATGCCGATGCCGAATACGCCGAAATTATCGAGATCGATCTTAATAGTATTACGGAACCGATCGTCGCCGCCCCCAACGACCCCGACAACATCAAACTCCTGAGCGAAGTCGCCGGAGCTAAGATCGATGAAGTCTTCGTCGGCTCCTGCATGACAAATATCGGACACTACCGCGCCACCGCCAAAGTCCTCGACGGCGAACCCGCAGTCACTACCCAGTTATGGATTTGTCCCCCCACCCGCATGGACGAATCCCAACTCAAAGCCGAAGGCATGTACGCGATCTTCGATGCCGCTGGCGCACGGACAGAAATGCCCGGATGCAGTCTCTGTATGGGCAACCAAGCGCGGACGGCTGATAATGCCACGGTCTTCTCGACCTCCACCCGCAATTTCAATAACCGGATGGGTAAAGGTGCCCAAGTCTATCTCGGTTCGGCAGAGTTAGCAGCAGTTTGTTCGCTATTAGGGCGGATTCCGACGGTACCGGAGTATCTGGATTTGATGAGTAAGAAAATCAATCCGTTTGCTGGAGATCTGTATCGTTATCTCAATTTCGACCAGATTTCTAGTTTTGAAGATGAAGGGCGAACCGTTTCGGTGGATGAGGTCAGAAAGCTAGCCGAAGTCTAAAAAAATAGTTAAAATGAACTATAGGTTGCAAAAGATATGTTTTGCAACCTATATCATAGTGAGTTGAGCCTAAACAATGAGTAATAAAGCAAAATGGAATTTTGAAGATGAAGAAATTCCTAGTATTGAGCCTCATACTAAGATTAAGCATTTAATCTTGGAGCAATATATTGAAAATTTAATATATGTAATGCACGGTAAAACTCAATATGGGATTAAATCATTTACCTTGGTGGATGGCTTTTGTGGGGGTGGACAGTATAGAGATGGACAGGAGAGCTTTTTACCTGGATCGCCAATTAGGATCATAGAAGCGGTCAGAAAAGGCTTTGAAAAAGCGAACCGTCAATACGAAAAGCCGTTAGACATAAAATATATTTTTATAGACAATAAAAAGAATCATATTGATTTTCTTAAAAATCGTTCAATGCCTTATTTTGGTTTAAGTAGTTTGGTGGACGAAGAAAAACATGCTTATCGTAACAATACGGATCGTGGACAGCTAATAGAACAATGTGAATTTATATGTGGAGAATTTGAGAACGTTGTTAATTCTGTGATTCTTAATGTAAATCATCGAAAGGGACATTCACTATTCTTTTTAGATCCATTTGGATACACAGATGTGTCAATGGCAACATTTAGGAAAATTCATGACCTTCCTAAATCAGAAGTCATCTACACTTATATGATTGACTTTATCAGAAGATTCTTAAAGGAGCGCAATGGCAAATTATCTAATCCTTTTGACAAAATATTAGAGGCAGAAAATTATTATACAGAAGCGAGCTTGGATAGCAATTCTAATGGACAACAATGCTACCTAAAAGACGAAACATTGCGTCTCTTTAGAGATAAGGGATTCAGCTTGTGTAATAGTCAAAAACCATTTGTATTTACATTTTCATTGATACCGAAGGGTCAAAAGATTGTCATGTACTATTTGGTGCATATGTCTAGAAATATTAAGGCATTAGAGGTTATAAAAGAATGTTTTCAATCTACAAATAACTTGGATTGTCAATACCATTATGAAGTTTATGGATACGGGCATAGAACAATAGATTTTTACAATGATAATCATGACGCTATTCAGCTCGATACAAAAGACATGTTGAATTTGGAAGATTCAATCATGAAAAAACTAGAAAATCAAGTTGGTAATTTAATTCTCAGTAACTCGGATGGAATTACGTTTGAGAATATAAAGCAAAAAACAATGGAACTCAATCCAGCAAGTTCACAACTGTATATGAAATACATTTATCAATGTCAGCAAGATCGTGAAATTGAGATAATCAGAAAAGATAAATTATTCACTGGATGGAATTTGCAAAATGGAGATTTTGTTAGACGAAGGAAATACAAGCAATTGTCTATATTTAAAAATATTTAACTAATAATCATGTCAATTGTTAAAGGTAGTGAAAAGATTGTTAATCCCCTACAACGAAGTGCATTAAAAAAGAAAGGTCTTTGTGATTATGTTATAAACATAGCTTCTGGATGTTTGCACGGATGTACTTTTTGCTATGTACCATCTACACCTGCAATTAGAACAAGACAAGATGAATTGAGAAGTCGTGGCATTAGCGATCCTCAAATGAATTGGGGAGAGTACTTATTAATTAGAGAAAACATACCAGAAAAATTGGATGATATAATTAGTCGAAAAAGAGTTTGGGATGAAACTCCAGAAGGAAAAGGAGTTGTTTTAATGTGTTCTGGAACCGATCCTTATCAAAATCAACACTGTGCAGATATTAGTACCGAAAGCATTAAAGTGCTAATGAAACACAAAAAAAGAGTTAGAATTTTAACTCGTGGGCTATTGTGGACTAAAGACTTAGATATATTATCTAATCCTAATATTATAATCGGTATGAGTATCCCTCATTCAGATGATGATTTAAGTTTTAAAATAGAACCTCATGCACCTTCTCCTACACGTCGATACCAATCTTTAGTTCAAGGTCATAAAGCTGGATGCCGAGTTTATGTCGCGATGGCACCGACTCCTCCAACTATGACACTAGATGACTTTAAATATCATTTAGATAAGCTTTTACAAGTTAATCCAGAAGTTATTTTTTGGGAACCTATTAATGCTCGTGGAACAAATGGAAGAAGAATGGTTGAGGCTGGATTAGATTTTGCCAAACTCATCTCGCACAAAAAACCTTGGAGTGAGTATTTCATTGAACAATGGAATTATATTGAAACAGCAGCAACTGAATTAGGTTGTATTGATAAAATTCACATTTGGCCAGATCCAGAACTCAAAGGATATGTAAATGAAGAGAAATTAAACTATTGGTTCCACCGACCAACAGTGGAGAAGTGGTAGATAGATATAGTAATGAAGATCGTCGAACAAAATACAATTCCAATACCAGGGCTATTCGGACTCAACCACTCAAATCGAGATTTCAGCCAAAAAGAGGCATGGGGCAAAAACTGTTTTAACTCATCTTTTCCAGCCGCTCTTTGTGCATACTTATATAAATCCAATTTAGATAATATTTATCTAAAACTCGATTCTAATTTACAAGTTATTCACTCAACGATCGATACATCCACCCTATACGGAATCGAGCCAACGTCTGATAAGTTATTTTATGCTTTTGAAAATCAATTTACGCCTTATCAGCAATATGTAATTGGTAACTTACCAGGCGTAGATTTAGTTACACAATCACGAGATCGAGGAACCTGTCTACAATCGATCGAGATTAAATTAACAGCTTTACCAGATCATACCACTTGCGATCTTGCTGAAGATAATTATGGATGTGAAATTGTCATTAGACCCGATACGATCGTATACTTAGCTTGCAGTATCATCGATAGCTTTAAGGGTAAACTCGATCTACTCAAAAATATCCTCGATCTTTATCCGATCTCGATCGATGATTGGACAGAGCCGAGTAGTGTTATTCCGAATATTCCGAGAATGATTGAGGCTCTAGATGCGATCTCATTATCACTATTAGATTGTCAGAAACCATTATTGATGCAGCCAGTTTGGAAAACAATAGGTAAATCACCTAAGTTAGCCGAAAATTGTTTAGATGTATTTATTTGGAGCGACTTAGCCTTCACTAGATTATTTGTCAATCTAGTGAAATCGGAGATCGATACATATGGTAATTGTAGAAGTATTGCTAGGCATACGCGAACATCGATCTGGTTATTTAAAATGATTGATGACTTTAGTAAGCACAGCGCATTTAATCATCGAAAAATTATAGATTCTTTATCTTACAACACTAAAAATGATAAAGCATTTGCTGTAAGTGGCAGAGTCACACAACCATATATGAAATCGCCATCTCTAACTAAACCAAGAATTAGGCAATCTGAAATCAAAAATATTATCTTAGGCGGCGGACAAAATCTACTAAGCCCAGAACGCCGATTTGATGCGATCGTGTATAACTCATCAGACTTATTTGATTAATAAAAATATATATGAGAACAGTAGATCTATTTGCTGGTTGTGGCGGCTTATCTCTGGGATTTCAACAGGCTGGATTTGATATTGTCGCAGCCTTCGATAATTGGCAATCTGTTATCGATATATACAAAGACAACTTCACTCATCCAATCTTTAATCAAGATTTAGGAGATCCAGAAGGTTATAGATTGATCGCAGATTTTGCTCCAGAACTAATTATAGGTGGCCCACCTTGTCAGGATTTCTCTAGTGCTGGTAAGCGAAATGAAAATCTTGGCAGAGCAAATTTAACTAGAGCTTTTGCTGACATAGTTTGCCTAGTTCAGCCAACTTGGTTTGTGATGGAGAATGTCAGTCTCATTACTAGAAGTCCCATATTAACCATTGTATTAGAACAATTCAAAGACAGTGGCTATGGATTAATATCAACTATTTTAAATGCTAGTTACTGTGGAGTACCACAATCGAGAAAGCGATATTTTCTAATTGGTAAGCTAGGTGGGATGAATGAGAATATGGATAATATTTTAAGCAAAAACCAGTCGATCAATCCGATGACAATTTTTGATTATCTTGGCGATAGCTTAGAAGTTGAATATTACTATAGACATCCCCGCAGTTATCAACGCAGAGGTATATTTAGTATTCATGAGCCTAGTCCCACAGTTCGCGGTGTCAATCGACCAATTCCCAAAACATATCAAAAACATCCAGGCGATGCTTGCAATCTAAACGAGAAATTACGACCATTAACTACAATCGAACGTAGTTATTTACAAACTTTTCCCAAGACTTTTAAATTTAAAGGTAGTAAATCAGATCTTGAACAATCGATCGGTAATGCCGTTCCAGTAAACTTAGCTAAATATGTTGCTAATTGTATAAAAGAAAGTATCGATCGTACTGTCAATTTTGATGCTGTACAGGAGAGGATACAAGAACAGGCAAAAGTCAAGAATAGACAGCTACAACTATTTTAATATATTCAACGAAAGACTATGGGAAAATCGATCGCATTTGGCTGGTACGGCGGAAAATATAGCCACCTCGACTGGCTCTTACCCCTACTACCACCAACACAACATTTTTGCGACGTATTCGGTGGCTCCGCCGCAGTCATCATCAATCGCCCTCCGTCTCCCGTTGAAACCTACAACGATATCCATAGCGAAGTTGTCAACTTTTTTCGTGTCCTCCGCGACCAAAAGGAGCCACTAATTGAAGCCATCGGTTTAACACCCTTCTCCCGTGAAGAACTAGGATTAGCCAGCCAACGCCAGACAGAAGGAATTACCGAACTAGAACGCGCTCGGCGTTTTTTCGTGTGTGCTAGACAAGTGCGAACCGGACTCGCTCAAACATCCAGCGCGGGACGTTGGGCGCATTGCCTGTTAACCAGTCGCGCTGGCATGTCAGGCGCGGTATCTCGCTGGCTCGGTAGTATCGACGATTTATCACTCATCGCTCAAAGACTATTGCGCGTTCAAATTGAGAATGCATCCGCGATCGATGTCATCCGACGATATGATAGTGCTGAAACGCTATTCTATTGCGACCCACCTTACCCACACGGTGCGCGTGGCGACTCCAAAGCATACGCCCATGAAATGACCGATACAGATCATCGAGAACTCGCATCAATACTTAGGAATGTCCAAGGAAAAGTCGCTTTATCGAGCTACCATTGCGATTTGATGGATGAATTATATAGTGACTGGTATATCGTTGAGGCTCCCGCAAAAATGTGTCATTCGGTCAAATCAGCGCGGACTGAAGTACTGTGGACGAACTACGAACCACCGAAGGAAATAGCATGGACACACCACCAGAAATCCTCGCAATCGCGCTCCAAAGAGCCAACACTGACATAGGAAATTCGATTGTAAATAATGAAGGTGTTCGCGATCGAATAGAATTAATTTGCCGCAACATCCGCAACAAGGCTCTATCTCGTTTGATATTGTCCTGTTGTTTGGCAAAGATTCACAAACCGCAAGTAGATATTCGTAAACCATACACCGAAATTAATGGTGTCGATACATTTTCCGGTCGTACTTATGATGAAGCGTATATCGGGCAATTCATCGCCGAACATCGTCTTCCCTGCAACACCACAACTGCATTTCTGACACCCGCACTCCGCAACCGTAGGGAACCACTCACACCAAATACTAATCTAGTCGGACGACCACCAGAACTTTATAAAGCGGCTCTGCAATTACTCGACGATGTTCATACCGGAATAGTAAGTGCTGACAATTTATTAGCTGAAAGCATTCGTGTCCTGCTGATTGTCAAGCATGAAAATCAGCAGCGAATCGAAACACTCTTGGCAGGAGTAAAACCATTAGCTGGTGCGATTCCATTATCCTCGGAAAGCATTGTTTTGATCGTTCAAAGTCACCTGGTAGGACGAAACTCAAGCCGATTACCAGTATTAATTGTGACGGCTGCCTATAAAACAGCAAGCATACAGCTAGGTGAACAAGCTAAAATTCTGGCAAGTCATAACGCTGCGGATAAACAAACGGGCGCGATTGGTGATGTTGAAATAACCCTCATTAATGACGAGCGCGTTTTAACTGGCTACGAAATGAAAATGCGTCCAGTAACCAGAGAGGATATCGATCTTGCCGTCCAAAAGATTTTAGATAAAGACATCGACAATTACATCTTTATCACCACCTCAGAAATTCCGCAAGAGGTGAACAATTATGCTAAAAGCCTTTATGAGAAAACAGGTGGAGTAGAAATAGCGGTGCTGGACTGTATCAGCTTTTTGCGTCATTTTCTACATTTATTTCATCGTTCTCGCACAAGGTACGTTGAGGAATACCAACAGCTTGTTTTGAACGAACCAGATAGTGCCGTGAGTCAACCGCTAAAAGAGTTATGGCTCTCATTGAGAAGCGCAGCAGAGAGTGGCCTAGGAAATGCCGAGGAGTAAATTCTGTCGCACGCGGTTATACCGATGCCCGCACCATGTTGCGCAGCGTCGCTCAGATGGAAGCTTGGTTAGCTAATCCCGTCCTAATGTCCGCCGATGCTGATGCCGAATACGCCGAAATCATCGAGATCGATCTTAATACAATTACCGAACCGATCGTCGCCGCCCCCAACGACCCCGA
>JANOPX010000229.1:0-6549 GCA_031422115.1 Chamaesiphon sp. VAR_4_metabat_408
CCTTAATCCCACCTTCATAGAAGTAATTTTCAATCTTTGGCTCACCACCTTCTAATAGTTCTAGCCGATAATCGCTAAAACTAATCCGCAATCCAGCATTGAGATAAGCTAGCTGTTTGAATCTAACTGCTAGAGTATCAAAATCAAAAACAATCCCTTCTTTGAAAATCTCAATATCAGGTAAGAATGTCACCGTGGTACCAGTCCGATCTTCTGGACTCGGCACGATTTCCAATCCTGATACCGCAACCCCTTGTTCAAACCGTTGGGTATGAATCTTCTGATTCCGCCATACCTTGACTTCTACATGCGCCGATAGCGCGTTTACAACCGAAATTCCCACCCCATGCAAACCACCAGAGACAGTATAACCACCATCCCCAAATTTACCACCTGCATGGAGGACTGTTAATACAGTTTCGATCGTCGATTTACCCGTTTGCGGATTTATCCCCGCCGGAATCCCGCGCCCATCATCAATTACTGTAATCGAACCATTAGCATTGATCGAAATATCAATATTCTTGCAATGACCAGCCAATGCTTCATCGATCGAGTTGTCCGCAACCTCGTATACTAAATGATGGAGTCCCGTCGCCGAAGTATTCCCAATATACATCCCCGGTCGGACACGGACGGCTTCTAGTCCTTCCAGAACCCGAATATTTCCGTCATCATAATCAGTTGCCATAAACGATGCTCCAATAATGAGTCACAAGCTGCTTCTATTTGCATGGATGATAGATCGCCCCAAAATTATAACACAAATAGGTCAGAGACGAACCTAGATAGTTCTGGGAATATTTTTGGATGAGGGATGAGGGGTGGTAGGGTAGGAGGGTAGGAGGGTAAAATATTACAATGTTCTCAAACTTTTTTACCACCCTACCACCCTACCACCCTACCACCCTACCACCCTCATACCCTCTTACGCCCCTCCTACCCTCCTAGCCCTTTATGCTAATTATTATTTGTGGTGCTACGGCGACGGGAAAATCCTCGTTGGCGATCGACATTGCCCAACGGCTCAAGTCTGGTATTATTAGTGCAGACTCGCGGCAAGTATATCGAGAATTTGATATCGGTACAGCTAAGGTATCGATCGCCGAACAAGCTTTAGTACCCCATTATCTAGTTAGTACATCAGATCCTGATTATACCCTGACTGTGGCTGAGTATCAAGCTCAGGCACAATTAGAGATCGAGCGATTGCAACAGCAACAGAGGATTCCGCTTTTGGTTGGGGGAACGGGGTTGTATATCAAGTCAGTGGTGAAGGGGATGAAAATTCCTAGAGTTCCACCACAGATGGAATTGCGATCGCAACTCACCAAGTTAGGTCAGCATCAATGTTATCAGATGTTGGCGCGGGTCGATCGACAAGCAACGGTCAAAATTCACGCTAATGATTCGGTTCGTACTATTCGGGCTTTAGAAGTTTATTATGCCACAGGTCAAACTATTTCCAGTCAGCAAGGTGAATATCCCCCTAGTTATCCCATCCTCCAAATTGGGTTGGATTGTACCGATTTAGATATCCTAACTCAGCGGATAAAACAACGTACCCATCAAATGATTGAGCTAGGTTGGGAAGCTGAGGTTCGATATTTGGGTGAGAAGTATGGATGGAATTTACCATTACTAAATACTTTGGGTTATGCCGAGATGCGGCAATATGTACTCGGCGAAATTAGTCTAGAAGATGCGACAGATCTTACTATTTTACATACTCGTCAATTTGCCAAACGTCAACGTACCTGGTTTCGCGGCATCCCCGAAATAGAATGGTTTGATAGTGACGATCCAATTTTACTCGATCGAGTCTGGAATAGAATTCGTCCTTTGTAGCGTCTCTGTTCGCGTTTGCCTGCGCAAAAGCGTCTGCCTGCACAGAAAGAGAATCGTGGCAAATATTTAAGTGATTTTTTAACCGCAAAGACGCAGAGGGCGCAGAGAGTAAGAAGCTCTAGTATTTTGTAGGGTGGGCACTGCCCACAGGCTATTTCTGATTTAGTAATATAAATATTTTGAGTGGTTAATATCGATTGCTCTTGGCACGCTTTACAAACGATTGATGTAGAGATTATTCGTTCTCACACCGAACCTAAGTTAATCGAATCAAACAGTTGAAAATCTTTTTGTTTTAGTTACTTAGATATAGTCTGTGGGCAGTGCCCACCCTACGCACTGCCCACAGACTATTTCTGATTTAGTAATATAAATATTTTGAGTGGTTAATATCGATTGCCCTTGGCACGCTTTACGAACGATTGGTGTAGGATTATTCATTCTCGCAGCGAACCGGAGGTAATCGAATCAAACAGTTTAAAACCTTTTTGTTTTGGTTACTTAGATATAGTCTGTGGGCAGTGCCCACCCTATGCTCTCCTTTGAAGAAGAAGTTTACAACTTGTGTTAGATTTTGGATTTGAAGTCCAAATCCAAAATCCAAAATCCAAAATCCAAAATTTCCCCTAAATCTTACCCCTTAGCATCATTGCCATTTCATTCGGTGTTGGGGAGAGTTCGAGGGCGGTTTCTTCGGTGATGCGCCCTTCTTGGTATAGTGCAAATAGAGAGATATTCATCGTTACCATTCCATCAAATTCACCCTCTGCCATGAGGGGGAGGATATCATCATATTTACCATCGCGGATATAGTCTTTAATGGTTTCAGTATTGACGAGAATATCATGATAGGCGGCACGTTTGCCATCGGTTGTTCGACACAAGCCTTGAGAGATAATGGCGACTAATGACTCTGCTAGAGACATCCTCATCACATTTTGTTCTTCTGGTTTGTAGAGGTTGAGAATCCGTTCGATGGTTTTGATGGCACTATTGGTATGGAGCGTACCGATGACTAAGTGACCAGTTTGAGATGCTTTGAGGGCAGTATTAACTGTTTCTCTATCGCGCATTTCTCCGACCAAAATTACATCTGGATCTTCCCGTAAGGCAGCTTTGAGCGCGGTGTCAAATTGACGGGTGTTTGCGCCAATCTCTCGATGTTTGATTAGGGAACGTTGACTTTTGTGGATAAATTCGATCGGATCTTCAATGGTGATAATATGACGGGGCATTTCTTTATTCATATAATCAACCATCGCCGCCATCGTCGTCGATTTACCCGAACCTGTCGGCCCAGTCACGAGGATTAATCCTTTATGATGGTGACAGACATCGCTAAAAACCGCAGGTAAACGTAACTCTTGGAGCGTGGCAATCTGCATCGGAATCAACCGCATCACCATTGCATAACCGTAGAGAGAATCAAACAAATTGATCCGCACCCGTGCAAATTCGTACTGAGTCGCACCATCAAAGTCGAGATTGGTTTGGAAGGTTTTAATCTCTTCTTCAGTCAAAATTTCACTCATCCACGCCATGAATGTGGGGAGATCTGTTTGGGGATAATCGGTGAGGATCATTTCACCCCGATTGCGGAATCTGGGTAGCTCGCCGACACCCAAATGAAGATCCGAATAACCTGCTTCAAAGGCTTCGGAAACTAATTCACCAACCGTCGGTTGTCCATGTGGTAAAGGGTAAGTGACTTTGGGTGTATTGATGGGGAGATTGACTGGTAATTGAGCTGGAGTTCGACTTGGTGGTGGTGGCGGTGCGGGGAAGTTTGGAGCGTTTACCATGAGATAATATCGATCGAGTACTCCTGCGATTATGCCCAGATTCGACCATTCGATCCTCACTCAGTAGATAATTAGACCGAACGCTAGTGATTTTTAAGACATCCACGCTCCAAAATAAGTGAATTCACTGAGTAATTGTGCTGTGAAATAAAGATTCGCTCAAATACCCGAAGTTTGGTAAAATGAGAATTATATATACATTATTTCCTAAATTAATATGTTAACGATCGAGTACCGCCTCAATAGTTTTAGGTGGAGCTAGACTCCCTCCTCGTTTGTGCTGGCTGACTGCTCCCTTGCCGTCTCACCATTATATTTCAGTTTTAGCTTAAATTCTATATCTTTTATTAACTCAGCCAACTTAGTCCCAGATTCCGCTCATCTATTGCAAGGAAGAGATAAATCTGAACTCCAGAGCGAAGTACCAAGCTATTGGGCGACTCCTAGGGGGTGAAGTTTGGCAAACCATTTACGTTAACTATTACAATTAACTAGGTACTATTTATAATGTTCTCTGCTGCTAACCGTCTGTCAATCTTTGTAGACGGCAATAATATGTTTTATGCCCAGCAAAAAAATGGGTGGTTTTTCGATCCTCGGCGCGTGCTAGAGTATTTTACGAAAGAACCACAGTTGATGCTCATCAACGCCTTTTGGTATACTGGATTGAAGGATGCCCAAGATCAACGAGGCTTTCGGGATGCGCTGATTAGTTTGGGCTATACCGTCCGCACCAAGATCCTCAAGGAGTATTATGATGATACTTCGGGTCGCTATTCTCAGAAGGCGAATTTGGATATTGAAATTGTGGTCGATATGTTTAATACTGTAGATCAGTACAATCGAGTTGTGCTGTTCAGCGGCGATGGTGATTTTGAACGGGCGATCGAACTACTTAGATCGAAAAATACCCATATCACGGTCATCTCCACTGAGGGCATGATTGCCAGAGAGTTAAGGAATGTTACCGATCGCTATATCGATCTCAATGATATCCGCGATCGGATCGAGAAAATTGATTCCCCATAGGAAACTAAATTCAGGTGTCACAGCAACCACGTTTGATAATGATGCAGTTCACTCTATCTAAGTTACTCCGGCTTATTTAGGTGATGGGCTAATTGAAGTTATATTTACCTTCAATTAGTCTGTCACCTTAAATGTCGCTAACTTTTCCCATCATTATATTGAGGTGCTTGGCACAATGACACAACAACCATCAGATCGAGTAATTATTTTTGATACGACTCTACGGGATGGCGAACAATCCCCTGGAGCGACGTTAAATGCTGAAGAAAAGCTAAGGATTGCGAGACAATTAGCCCTATTGGGTGTAGATGTAATTGAGGCTGGCTTTCCCTATTCTAGCCCGGGTGATTTTGCCGCAGTGCAACAGGTTGCAGAGCTGGTAGGGACTCCTTCTGGGCCGATTATTTGTGGTTTGGCTCGAGCGAGTCAAAAAGATATTAAAGCCGCCGCCGACGCGCTAAAACCTGCGGCAAAACATCGGATTCATACCTTCATCGCGACTTCGGATATTCACCTCGAATATAAGCTAAAGAAAACTCGTGCTGAGGTGTTGGATATTGCGGGGGAAATGGTGGCTTATGCTAAGTCTTTTGTGGATGATGTGGAGTTTTCCCCAGAAGATGCTTGTCGATCGGAACCAGAATATTTGTATACAGTTTTGGAACGAGCGATCGCAGCAGGGGCAACTACTGTTAATATTCCCGATACGGTTGGTTATACGACTCCAGCAGAATTTGGCGCGTTGATTAAGGGGATCAAAGATAATGTGTCAAATATCGATCGAGCGATTATTTCCGTTCACGGACATGACGATCTAGGTTTGGCGGTGGGCAACTTTTTGGAAGCAGTAAAAAATGGTGCAAGGCAGCTAGAATGTACGATTAATGGGATTGGCGAACGGGCGGGGAATGCTTCACTCGAAGAATTGGTGATGGCTTTACACGTTCGCCGTCAATATTTTAATCCGTTTTTGGGTCGTCCAGTTGATTCGACAACGCCACTGACTCAAATCAATATCAGTCAGATTTATAAGACATCCCGACTGGTATCTAGTCTAACTGGAATGGTCGTGCAGCCAAATAAAGCGATCGTCGGAGCGAATGCTTTTGCTCATGAGTCTGGCATTCATCAAGATGGGGTATTGAAAAATAAACTCACTTATGAGATTATGGATGCTCGATCGATCGGTTTGACAGATAATCGGATTACTTTGGGCAAACTGTCAGGGCGAAATGCCTTCCGCACTCAGTTGGTGGAATTGGGGATAGAGCTATCTGAAAACGATCTAAATAAAGCCTTCGTTCAATTTAAAATTGTAGCAGACAAGAAGAAACAAATTACCGATCGCGACCTGGAAGCGATCGCTAACCAAGCAGTTCGCCAAGTCACCAAAAAATTTGAATTGGAGCGGTTTCAAATTAGTTCCGGCAGCGGTCACATGCAGCCCACCGCAATGGTAGAATTAAGGCAGTCCGATGGTGAGGTGATTTCTGCTTTATCGGCAGGTCATGGGCCGATCGATGCCGCCTATCAAGCGATCGAACGAGTCACCGGAATTCAAGACAGTCAATTGACAACCTTTGAAATCAAATCAATTGGCGAAGGGATAGATGCTCAAGGCGAAACTCGCATCGGTTTGAAATACAAGAACTTTGTAGTTTCCGGTACTGGCTTGGATACCGATATCGTTCATTCTGCCATTCTCGCCTATATTGACGCAATCAATCGCGCTTTGGATAAGGCGGATACAGTAGTTGGTGCTGGATAGAGGAGAATAGGTAAGAGAGGATTTAATAATACACGTATATGTAGGTTGGGTTGAGCCTCGAAACCCAACATTCGCAGAGAGCCTAGAGTGTTGGGTTTCGAG
>JANOPX010000230.1:0-5163 GCA_031422115.1 Chamaesiphon sp. VAR_4_metabat_408
GGAGTAGTTGCTGGGTTTCTTCTTTCCAGCGTTGGGTAACGACTGCTTTGATACTGACGACTCGTTTGAGTAAGAGTTGAGATTCTGGTAAGTCCATTTACCCTTCACTGATTAAACATCTCGTCAATCATACCGTGATACCGTTCCATCACGACTGGACGACGAATTTTTAGGGTTTGGGTGAGGAGTCCGTTGTCGATGCTAAATGGTTCTACGATTAGTTTGATGGTGGCAATTTTGTCGTCGGCACGGTAGCCAGGGCGGTTTTTGACTTCTCGGCTGAGTTCGTCGCGGAAGAGGTCGTTAATTTGGCTACTATTGAGTTCGAGGGCGGGTAAATTGGATGGTTGCATTCCATCATCGTTGGTGGTGGGTAGGTTGAGGCTGAGGTTTTGAGTCTGTGCCCACGCGCTCAATGCTTCTAAATCGGGTACGATTAGGGCACCTAATGATTTTTGGTCTTGACCGACGAGGACGATTTGACTGATATACTTACTGCGGAGACAGGCATCTTCGATCGGTTGCGGTTCGATATTTTCACCATTGGTGAGGACGATCGTATCTTTGGCACGTCCGGTAATAATTAGATCGTTGTGCTTTGTTACCATACCTAGATCGCCACTATCAAACCAGCCATCTGGGTCGATCGCTTTGGCGGTAGCTTCTGGGTTACGATAATAACCTTGCATTACTTGCGGCCCACGGATTAATACTAATCCTTTTTGACCTGCTGGAAGTGCTCTCCGAGTTTCTAGATCGACTATCTTAATTTCGGTACCTGGTAAAGGTTGCCCTGATGAGAGGCGGAGATTCCGCCAGGGGCGACGCACATTGGTAACTGGGGCGGTTTCTGTCAATCCATAACCAACCAAAATATTTACGCCGACAATCTCAAAAAATAGATCGAGATGTTTGGCGAGGGAACCTCCACCGCTGATGATATTGTCGATCGATCCACCAGTCGCCGATCGAACTTTAGCATATACTAACTTATCACCGATCGCGTGAACTGGTGCCAAAAATACCGTCTGTAACTGGGCGACTAATTTCTGACTCCAACTTGGATTCAGACATTCCAAGCTCAAACCCTGGGCGATACGTTTGGCGAGGATATATTTCTGACTCAAATCCAATAGAGTATTCACCAGCTTTTGCTTGCTAGCGGGCTGCTCCCGAAATTGCTTCTGTACGCCCTCATAAATCGATTCCCACAGGCGCGGAACTGCCACCATACACTGAGGCTTATATTCCTGCAAATCCTGCTTGAAATAGCGGATATTGGTGTATGTCTGAGTACAACCCTGAGATAGTAGATAGTATTCGCACGATCGCTCGTAACTATGCCAGGATGGAAGGATGCTCAATACTCGTAAGCCTGGATATGCGGGGATAGCTGCACCGAAGGTATTAACTTGATGCAGGAGATTGGCATGGGAGAGCATTACGCCTTTGGGATTGCCAGATGTACCGGATGTATAAATAAGGGTGGCTAGATCTTGTTTGGCGATCGCAACTGGTATAAATTGATGAGTACGACCGAGATTAATTAGATCTGTAAAACTAATCGTTCTAATCGACAGATCTAAATCGCTCTTTTCGTCAGAGAGGAGGATAATTAAATCGATCGGTAAACTTGCAATCCCTTTCGCAATCTTTTTGAGTGTCTTGATATCTTCGACTACTAAAGTTTGACAGCCGCTATTATCCAAAATCGAGAGCAATTCCTGCGTCTCAGCCTGAGAACTTCGCACCGCATTAAATGCACCCGCAAGCATAGTGCCTTGATCTGCAATCAACCATCGAGGACTATTATCAGCGAATAGGGCGACTCCCGTACGAGCTTTCACGCCCAAACTTTGCAATCCAGCCGCAAATAGTTGGATTTCGGCAGCTAATTCTCGATATGTGAGTTTGACTGCTGGTTTGTTATGGGGTGCGTGGAGGGCAACTGTATCGCCACATCTGGCTGTTAAGATTTCCCACATAGCCGGGATAGAATCTATCTGAGTATAGTCGATCGTCCGACTGAGATTCTGTGCTTCTCGATCGGTTGTCGCGTATGGATAGTCTTTCAATCTTGCAGCAGTTGCCATATTTATTACCCTCTCACAAATTTAGATGTAAGTCTTGCCTATCTCTCTAGATTAGCTGATGTGCGGCGATCGTCGATCGAACATTGTGACAGAATTTAGATTGGTTGCTTGGCGACGAGGCTACTAGTCCCCGGCATAAATAAACCCCGGGGGCTACCGTGTATACACAAGTCTAGGTAGAAGCGAAAACCCTAGAAATCCCCCTGTCTTGTCGGTTTTTTACGTCACGGGGTTCCCCCGTGACGTAAAACTGCCGCTAAATCCCCCTTGAAAAGCGGATGCAATCACGCGGAGGTTCCCTCCGCATGTGTTGCACCAAGCAGGGGGACTTTGAAAGCCCCCTTTCCAAGGGGGTTGGGCAGGGTGGATTAATTGTGAGGGAATAAAATCTACAACCCTAGTGCTTCGTCACCAACCGCCCCGCACTTTAGTTGCGGGTGGATAAAGACTAATTACGAAGATACCTTTATACTCTTTCTAGACAATTAATCCACCCTGCCTTTCCAAGGGGGTTGGGGGATTCAGATCTAGAAACGAAGTCTAGCAGACTTGTGTATATACGGTAGCTTGTGGGGGAGGAGGAGACAGAGTAGACTGGGGGAAAGAAACGATCGGGTTATTTATGCCGGGGACTACTAGAATCCCTCATGAGATCGATGTCTAAAAAAAGGCATTCAAATGGCTGATAGTAATTAATCATCAAATGATAATGTCCCTTATCCAGCAGAGATATCTCGATCTAATTATCTTAGCAAAATCGATCCAACACTTGACTGAGTGTTGGATCGATCGCGGGTACTACTATCTTTACATCACTGGAGGTAATTCCGAACCGCAATGACTACATTTAACTGCCTTGAGGGGAATTGTAGAGAGACAATAAGAACATTCTTTGGTATCTGCTTCTTCTAATTTTTCTTCTTTTTTCTTGATTGCAGCTAATGCTCTGATCGCCAAGAATATCACCAGTGAAATAATTAGAAAGTCAAGTAAGCTTCCCAAAAATTGACCGTAAAGAACGGCGTTTTCAATCATTTCACCTGCTTTCTTTGGATCGGGGTTGGGGATTTGTCCGAGTACTAACTTGGCATTTCTCCAGCCGCCACCAGGAATGAGCACGCTAACCATAGGCATAATAATAGTTTCAACAAAACCGCTAACGATTTTACCGAATGCGCCACCGATAATTACCGCAACTGCTAGATCGACGATATTACCTTTCATGATAAAATCTTGAAAGTCTTTGACAAATCCAGTAGCGGCTGCTCTTGAAGGTCTCATAGTCATATGTTTTAATATTTCCTGTTAGTAGTATTTATTAAGGATCGCGAAATGCTATGCCATTATAGCTCAATTTTGTTCCCGATCGATTAGTCCAAAATACTTAACTTTACAAAGATCGGTAGGAGCGAATAAGCTGATTTTTCAGTGATGACGATTAATTCGATCGCATTCTGTATAGAGTCTTGCTAGACTATGGCAATCTTTATCTAATTGTCAACAACACAGTAATTAACAAAACAAAGACCACACCGACGGCAAATGTTAGCAACCATAGCCAATTATAAAACCTTCTGGCATCACGAGCCGAAGCTTTTTGACGAGCCTGAAGATCTCCCCAAGTGGCGATGTTTTCATCATAATGTCGATCGAACCTATCTAATTGTTGTTCGGCTTCATAACTCACGTTGTGACGAATGGACTCAATCTCGATTTTGAGATCTTCGATTGTTTCGAGTGCGAGTCCATGTTGTTTGAGGGTATCGACAAATTGCACTCGCAATCCTTCTACTTTATCGATCGTCTCTGCGGTTAATTCATAAAACTGTTCTTTTTCTTTTTGTACCGATCGAGAAAGTTCGCTAAATTCTCGATCGATTTGAGTAATACTACCTTGAACGGTTTGAGACTTCTCGACAATCTGTCCGTGGATGGTGGTAATATTGACACCAAGGTCGCTGAGTTCGGTAAATTTGAGATTCATCTCAGCACTCATCATCGCAATTTTGAGCTGTTCTGTGGAGATGTTTTCAGTCAGGTGTAAAATAGATGCTTGATAGTCGAGTAATTTGGCTTCGGCTTGTTGATTATTCGCGGCGGCTTGCTCGCTAATTGCTTGTAATGATTCATAAAAAGCCTCTTGTCCGGTTTTGAGTCGATCGTGGGCGAGCACCAATTCATGTCGAGTTTCGGCAAGTTGGGCGAGCATCGAATGAATCTCGTCAGATCCGCCAAACTTGTCTAAACCAGTGATAACTTCGGTATGGATTTGTTCGATCGAAACTAGCATTTCTCGAACTTTTTCAATCTGGTTTTTGCTATGTCGGGCTAATTGTTGTGTACGAAATTTGAGTTGTTTGACTTCTAGTAGGCTAGTATCTACTGTATCGACTCGATCGCGATTTTCTCGATCGAGCGATTGCAATTGGGTATGGGTAAGTGAGATTTGCTCCCGGCTAGCACGTAGTTCTTCTATCAATTGTTGACTCTGGGCAATCGGTGCAGCAGCGGCAATTGTTGCGAGAGTTTCGGAAATCGAAGTCCACTCGGTTTCGGGATCTAGATGAGGATCGCTAGATTGGAGCGTCTTTAAAAGCGAATCAAGTTCGGCTTCAACATCAAAGCTTTCGACGATGGGGAGAATGTTAATGTGTCGATTACTGTCAGCCGTCTTCGGCTTCGGAGTTATTCCATACTCTTTTAAATTGGCACTGTCAACGATCGGAGTCACACCAGATTTCGATTGGGGTAATATATTTATGTCTCGATCTATTAGCTCCACTTCTGAATTTGTTGTTGTGTCTTGGTGCTCTGGGGAAGAGGCTTCGCCAAGGAGAGAAGATGAATCAATCACGTAACATACCTCCGAATATTTACTAGCACTGTCCCCCTTAATCGCTGTGTGCCATTATCAAAGGATTTGTGATAAATCTGTTAAATTACCTAACAAGTATAGCGTTCTGACTGAAAGTTTCTGATCCGAATAGAGTCTGATTTAGTGTGGGGTGTGGGGTGAGGGGGTGAGGGGGGGAGGGGGGGAGGTGGAGGGGGGGGGTCGGGGGGGGGGGGG
>JANOPX010000231.1:0-3578 GCA_031422115.1 Chamaesiphon sp. VAR_4_metabat_408
ATTCATGAATTGCCCCTACCAGGAAATCCCCTCAACCTCGGCAAATCCTAACTATTGAGCTTCTCGCAGCTATCGGTACGATTATCGTAACTACCCAAGCGAATAAGCCCTAATGGAGCCGAAATAGTCAGACATTGGGTAGGATTGAGATTGTCTTTAATTCCCAAAATAACTGCTTTATTAGTCGTCGTATTGCCGCGAATACCATATTGAATCCCCGACGCAGTACCTGTATAATCGAGAGTAACTCCACTAGGTAGATTTCGATCGCCAGATAACAGACACCCACCTTGACCGAGAATTTTATTATTGCTTTTATCAAAAGTTAGAGTACAACTTTGATTGAGTCTGGTTGCTGCTCGTTGTGACTCCTGAAGACTAGCCACCACCATATCTTGAGCTTGTCTTAACTGAGCACGTTTTTGGGCGGCGAGTAGACTGGGAGTAGCGATCGATACTAGTATACCGACGATCGACACCACGATTAGTGATTCAATCAGTGTAAAACCGCCCAACGGATCTCTACTGACATTGGAGCGCAGCATCAGGCATTACCTCAGTATACGACTGAAAAATTGGTGCTTCTAAATTTGTCCCCATACTGGGAATGACGAGATGTTCAATGCCAAGAATTTTGAAGTTATTATTCTCAGGCGTATTAGGGATACTCAGCGTACGCACAATTTGAAATGTTTTACCCGTTTTACTCGTTGCAACTAGTGGCGGTAAATTACGCTCCGTTGCACTTACAGGACTAATCCCAACCAGAGTATCACCAATTAGAGCCGCAAAACCTCGTTCGGCACTCACCGGATGACACTTAGACTGATTATCCCCCAAGGGAAGCTGACTCAACGATATTTTAGCGCGGATACTCTCGATATCCGTCTGCACCCACTGATTTGCTTCAGAAACATGTAGAGCCTTGGCTTTGAGCAACACCGCCACCACCATTCCCTGCAAAGCAACCGAGACAAAGGTGGTAGTTATCAAAATAGCCACCAGCACCTCAGACATGGTAAACCCAGCTTCAGTAGCCCTAGAGCGGGCAATAAGACAATACTTTAACCGATAATGATAACCGAGAAGATGAAATCGCTGGGGCTGGATCATAATTAAATGAAAGTTAAAGCCAGATACCCCCAGCGGGGGATCTAGGATCTAGAATTTGTTGAGATTTATCCCTGCTTCCTTCGCCATTGCTGCTAAACCTTTGATTTCTAGGGTTTTAATGGCTTTGGTGGAGACACGCAAACGCACGAAACGATTACCTTCCGCCCACCATAAGCGTTTTGACTGCAAGTTAACTTGTTGCAGTTTCTTGTTACGGCGGTGAGAGTGAGATACAGCCATCCCATTGTTGGCTCTTTTACCTGTCAGTTGACATACGCGAGACATGAAAAACCTCCTACTTGAGTAGCGATCGCCAAATGACGACACAATCCAATATTGTAGCTAATTTCGGCTCATCTACGAAAGTGAGATTTTGCGTAAAATCAATTTGGGATAGTCTGTGCTGTATCTCTGGCGATGCAAGTAACCCTAGTAACATAAATCCTAACTCAAGGTGACGAGATACGACAATCAGCATTTTGTCTCAACCTTTTGAGATGTGGCTCCAAAATCCTCAGTTGCTTGAGGATTTCCATCGTGGGGTAGGCTGTCCCATGGCTAATTTACGAGCTAAAATAGAGTATCGTTGCTTTCGTATCTACATGTCGATCGTGCGCTCAAAGATTCTAGCTTGGTTGGGTGATAACGTCCCACCCAAACGCATTCAGCATATACTGGGAGTGGAACAGATGGCGATCGAACTCGCTCACCACTATCAGCTAGATCGCGAGATTGCGGCGCAGTCTGGGTTGATGCACGATCTAGCCAAGTACTTCAAACCCGAACGTTTATTGCAGATGGCGCGAGCTGCGGAACTACCGCTTGATGAAGTAGATGTAGTAAGCCCACACCTATTACATGCTGATGTCAGTGCGATTGTCGCACGCTCGGAGTTTGGTGTTACCAACCCCGAAATCCTTCAAGCGATCGCCGATCATACCCTAGGTAGACCAGGAATGAGTATGATGAGTTGTATAGTATTTTTGGCGGATAGTTTGGAAGCAGGGCGAGGTGACACCGAAGAATTGCGATCGCTCCGTCAATTGAGCTACGAAGATTTATATCGAGCGGTGTGGCGTACTTGCGATTATTCACTCCAACATTTACTTTCAACTCGTTGTCTCATCCATCCGCGCACAATTCGCACTCGGAACTGGGCAATGACGATGAGCCATACTTAAAAACCTTCAATTCTCAACCTGCGTTCAATTCATAATTAATAATTCATGACAACAGAAACTGCAACTTTGACAAACATCAATTCTATTCCTGAATATACATCCCACGATCTAGCTTTACTAGCTGCGGCGGCTGCTGACGATCGCAAAGCAGGCGATGCGGTACTAATCGATATTTCTGAAGTATCCCTACTTGCTGATTATTTACTAATTGTCTCTGGGTATTCCAAAGTCCAACTCCGCGCAATTTGTGGCTCGATTACTGACAAAATCGAGGAAGAACTCAATCATCTACCATTGAGAACTGAAGGTGAAAATCAAGGCGGCTGGGTACTGATCGATTATGGCGATCTGATCGTGCATATTATGATGCCAGAGCAAAGAGAATTTTACGATCTAGAATCTTTTTGGAGTCATGGCGCAACCATCGCACTACCAGAAACACTATAACTTGTTGAGGATCGACGATCTCTAGCGAAAGGAGATGGGAGCCGAAACTCGTTGGTTGAAAACCTGCCTTTGGCAATCGCATATTCTAGATCTTCATAGAAAATTCGTGCTTAGTTATTATGCCATTTGTAGCTCACACTTGAAAAAAGACTGCACCAAAACCGATCGTCAAACTGCCCTATAGCCAATATTATTAAATTTTTAAAGCAGTAAAGACCAAGCCACCGAAATGAGTAATTCTAGTTCCTTTTGTCCGGTTCCCAAAGAACAACAACCAATTAATGAGTACCAAGAACTGCAAAACTCTTGGTTTTTTAGTTGGGTGAAACTAGCCCCAACTAAATATATTGCCAAACTAGTTTGGGTGGGTGCATGGAGTTCGATCGTCACGGCTCCACTCTCAGCGGCAAGTTTTTCTGTCGCCAAATACCCACTTCAATTTGCTATTTGCACCATCGGTGGGAGTCTAATCGTCGTTGCCTTAACTGGCATCAGATTATACCTAGGCTGGATCTACATCAAAAATAGATTGTATGGTGAAGCAATTTTTTATGAAGAATCAGGTTGGTATGATGGTCAAACTTGGCTGAAAACACCAGAAATACTCACCCGCGATCGATTACTCGTCAGCTACGAAGTTCAACCCATCCTCAAACGCATCCAAATCACTTTCGCCACCCTCCTAGGCATAGTCATCACTGGTGCTAGTGTGTGGTTATTTCTATAGGGAATAGGGAATAGGGAATAGGGAATAGGGAAGATTTGACTTAGTATATACACCTCCCCGTCTCCCCGTCTCCCCCTCCCCCCGTCTCCCCCTCCCCCCCTCTCCCCGTC
>JANOPX010000232.1:0-6392 GCA_031422115.1 Chamaesiphon sp. VAR_4_metabat_408
GGATAATTCAGCGGTTAAAACCGCTGCTAGTGATACGAAGTCCGCCGAAGCTGTACTGAGATTTCCAACCCGCGTAGGCGGGTTTTGCAACACTAGCGGCGGTTTTAACCGCTGGTAATTTTGAAGTGCGGAATGTGGGTTTTATCTTGTATTGAGGAGTGTCGCAGCAAACTTGAGTAATGTGGTACCAAGTCTCAATACAGCCCGATCGCACAACCTAACTAGATACTAAAAGACCATGCCCGATCTCGACTCCGATCGATTTATGCGACTGTCAAACTTTAATTACATTCCTCTCTAACAGAGTAAGGAAGAAGAGCCTACAGGGGGAAACGCAGCATTCGGAGAATATTGCGTTTCCCCTTCAAATAGTCAATCTAACTCGATCGTCGAAGTCTCTACACAAAAAGTTGCAAATGTCAATCCCATTGCGGCTCCAATTTTTATTGTTACTCGATCGAAAGTTAAACAGATTTCGATCGAAAGTTAGCCAGATTTCGATCGAAAGTTAGCCAGATAATCGGAATAATCGGAACCGGAAGAGGCTATTAATAGTTTGGTTAGGTTGCTATAGTTAACGAATGGAGGGACAAGTCATGAATTCAAACTGGGAAATCTTCTTAGATGAAATAGCAAAAGATAGAATATTGTCTATTTTTTGCATGAGGATACTACTGAATCTTCCCGATCCAGAAGATTATTGTTCATTGATAAATTCAAACGATTTTGAATCGTTAAATAAATATGTGATTGATTCCGTCCGCAAAAAATGTCACAAAGGATCGATTTATGAATTAACAGAGGAAAGATTTAGCAAGCACAAAAGCGAACTGTTCAAAAGCGATCTGTACAAAAGCTTTGAAATCAAGGGAGATGGCAATGACAAGCTAGATAAATTATACCAAGCCTTAAAAAGTGAATATATTAATTATGGCAATAGGTCGAGTGCATTTGCTTATGAAAATGCAATCAGAAAAGCCACTAGTAAAATCTGGATCTGTCAAACTTGGTTGCCTGGTACAGAGAGAGATGCGAGAGAAATAATCAAAAGGGAGGTAGCTAACACACGTCTTTTACTTTTATCTTTTAAGGTAGATTTAGATTCTACTCCACCTATTTGTTCACCAATTTATGCAAGAATCTCAGGGAGAAAATTAAATCCAGCAGATGCACAACTTTACTCCGCACGTTCTGTCAAACCTTTTTTTGAGGAACAGGATAAATACTCAAAACAGGGTGTTGATGTCAGCAATATCATTAGATTTAGCTACGGACACTATCCTGGCTGGATCGCTATTATCGACGATTTCGTATTTTGTGGTTTTACACCCGTTGACTTAGAATCTCATAGCGAAGATTTTTTGTTTCATAAGTATTCGATCGATAGTTCAGAAGGTAAATTTTGGGAGAAGCAGTTTGAATTATTGTGGAAGGAGTATAGTCATCCATTCGAGCAAGAAAAACAATACAATCCTAAACTAAATTTTGGTTAATATTCATATAATTACAAGAGGTAAATCGTGGAAGAAGAAATTGAGACTTTTACTAATGCAGGTTGGAATGCCGTCAATCCAGCTAAAGCTATTCAGAATTATTTTAGTCTAGACGGAAATAACTTAACAATTAAGAATAAAGGTGAGGAACATAATTATAACCTGACAGATAAAATCATTCTATGTATTTGTATTGGCAAAGGTTCTGTGCCAATGGCAAAATCGATGAATACAATACTTGGCGATCGGATCGGTCAAGGCTTAGTTATTACTAAATACGAACATTTAGGCGATCTAAACCTGCCGAATAATTGGGGCAATATTGAAGCAGCACATCCAGTCCCTGATAAAAACAGCTTGGCTGCTGGCGATCGCATTTTAGCTTTACTTAGCGACTGTACCGATCGAACTATCGTAATTGTCTGTATTTCTGGCGGTGCTTCGTCACTAGCTGTCGCACTATCTCCTTGGCGTAATTTAATTGAATTGCTAGCTAGTCCGCCAACGGTGATGATTAGTCAGGAAACCCAACAATTAATCCAACAATCGATCGCCAGTCAATCGATAGACATTAATAAAATTAATCTCGATGAAAATATTCCTCTGGCAATAGTTCAATCGATCGGTGTAGCTTTGTTAATGAGTGGATTACCAATCGATAAAATTAATGCCGTGCGGTCTAAGATCGATCGATTAAAGGGTGGTGGTTTAGTCGAGAGAGTCAACGGAGGTAAAGTAATCGGACTAATTTTGTCAGATGTAATTGGCGATCCGATTGCTTCAATCGCATCAGGTTTAACCAATCATCCTCATGCAGACAACTTTATAGTTGGTAATAATCATCAAGCTTGTAAAGCTATCGCCCAAGCAGCAAATGACCTGGGCTATACAGCTTCTATTGTTACTACCGAACTAGATGGAGAAGCGAAGATTCGAGGTGCGGAAATTGCGCGTGAAATCATCAATCATCCACCTCGAACAGTTTTAATCTATGGAGGGGAAACGACCGTTACATTACCTAAGAATTGCAATGGCAAGGGTGGACGCAATCAGGAATTAGGATTAGCAGCAGCGATCGAATTAGCAAGGCATGGTGTCTCGGCTTGGGTAATCACCTTAGCAACTGATGGCACAGATGGTCCCACGGATGCAGCAGGAGTTACTGTCAATGAAAAAACAGTCGATAGAGCTATGCAATTAGGCTTAGATTCTCAATTGGCACTCAATGAACACGATAGTTATCCCTTCTTCGATCGATTGGGTGATTTACGTCGAATTGGGGCAACAGGAACTAATGTTGCGGATATTACCATCGCAATCCGAACTTAAAATTCTCAGCTATTACCTTAAAATTTCATCAAGATCGAATCACTAAAACTATCTAGAAAAACGAAAATGAAACTAAATCTAATTGCTAAAAGTAACGTGAAACTAAATTCAATTGCAAAGTTGACGATCGGCATAATATTTGCATTAGAAGCGATCTCATTAATAGTACCATTTGCTGAAAATATTACCCCTCCAGTTGTAGCAGCTTGTTACCCAACTGACAAAATCGTCAATGGCAAACGAGTCTTCAAATGTGACAATCGCCCCAGTAAATGTCGTCGGGGAAAAATTGTCCGAATTAATGGAACATCCTACCGACAGTTAATTTGCCGTCGTTAATATGTTCCTATCCTAAAATCGTGAGTAATTTAGTCATGCACTGCTGTCTTAATCCCGATTGTCATCATCCACCGCAACCTAAATCTCACCGATTTTGCAATGGTTGCGGTACCCAAATTCTCCCCCTCAAAAATCGCTACCATCCAATTAAACTGCTAGGGCAAGGCGGGTTTGGCAAAGCTTATTTGGCTGAAGATGTAGATAAGCTCCAAGAGCGATGCGTGATTAAGCAATTAATCACATCGAATATCGAGCCTGGTAGTTTACCTAAAGTCAAACAGCTATTTGCCGATGAAGCAAGACGATTACAAGAGCTGGGACATCACCCACAGATTCCCACTCTCCTAGCTTACTTTGAAGCAGACAGCTATTTGTATCTAGTCCAAGAAGCGATCGATGGGGAAGATCTAGCCAAAGAAATCAAACGCGATCGAGTTTTTACTGAAGCCAAAATGCACCTATTTCTGCAAGATTTATTGAGTATTTTGCAAGTAGTACACCAGCATCAGATTATCCACAGAGATATCAAGCCTGAAAATATCATTCGCCGTCATAGTGATGGCAATTTGGTACTGATTGATTTTGGAGCATCAAAACAGCTAACTCCGACCCCAGTGTCTAGAGCTAGGACTCAAATTGGCTCTCATGGCTATACGCCGCCAGAACAGATGGTAGATGGTGAAGCGCATCCATCGAGCGATTTGTACGCTGTCGGTGCTACCTGCTTTCACCTATTGAGTGGCATCCACCCCGCTAAACTCTGGGACTCTGATTGCTATCAGTGGACAGAAAATTGGCGCAAGCATATTCAGCAACCTCTCACCTCCAACTTAGTCAGGATCGTCGATAAACTGCTTCAGAAAAAATATCAAGATCGCTATCAAACAGTAGAAGAGTTATCAGCCGATTTACAACCACTGGGTGTAAATTTATCAACCTTGCCTTCGATTAAAGTTATGAATTTTAGCAGCATTCCTACTATTAATCTAGCAGCAAGTCAACAGCAGCCAGAAGAAATATCTCCTGATGACTGGTTTAAAGTCGATCTAGGTCGAGATTCATTATGGCGACGAGTGACAGGATTTTTGTTCGACGACCATTAACTAAATTAGTAACTAAACGGCTTTAAAACAATGACTCAAAATCAAGGCAGTATTTCAATCGGAGCGAGTTTATTAGCAAGAGCAATAGAAAACGATTCTAAATCGATCGAGACTATGTGTAGACAGTTTCTGCCTGATGATGAAAAAATTCACTACATTCAGTACTTGGGATTAAAGGGTATTTGGAGCATTGGCACTCATGAATTTGTTTGTCTCACCGATAAGCGAGTTGCAGACATTACCGTCGGTCGTTTTGGCGAAGTAATCTATCAAGATGGATATTTAGAGTGTATTAACAGTACGGTGATTCACCAGCCATCAAAATTAGGACTGTATCTAGCAATTGCATCCTACATCACTGTTTGTGTAATTTTCTATTTACCCATAATAGTCACTTCCCCCTTGGCGATATTTCCTATAGCAATTATACAATTATTCTTTGTCTTTGTTGTTTTTCAACTTTATTATCGTTTTGTAAAATGTGGAGTCGTGCTGATGATTAAGGAAGGAATTCCTGTTTACATGTTTGCCAGCCGTAAGTATATTAGCAGAGCAAATACGCTATGTCGCCAGCTAACGATCGCGCGGGAAGATCGAATCAAAGCAATTAAGAAAATGCACTAATTTGAATATTTATTCAGTCCAACTCATTAGCTTGAAATATCCACCTAATTTGATCGAATATGAACTCCTCCGACCTATCTCAACAAAATTTAGACTCAAGCATCACTATCAAAATTAAGAATTTAAGCAGAAACAAACTTATTGCAAAAATAATTCTCGCGTCTTCTTTCGCTGTTATACTAGGGTTGTTTTACAACAAAAATTCTCAGGAAAAATATGAGGTGGGTCTTCAGCTAACACCAGCAAAACACCAAAAAAACTATGAAAAGTATAAAATTTCATTGATGAGCGAGTATGCACCAAGAAACCCAGCAACTTCTATTTTCATCATGCTGATAATTATGTCATTTTTAATCGGCTCCTATGAGCTAGCTGCACTAGCGATAAGCCTAATAATTGGCAAAGTGTTTAAATCGTAAACTAAATTCACAATCAACCTAAATAAAGACCCACGGTGATGTTATCGTGTCCGCCTTGTTGGTTGGCATATCGGACTAGGTGACGGGCGATAGCCAGTGGTTCGGGTTCAGGAATTTGTTGAATCAGGTGATACAAATAGGCGGGATCTGGGACGTAATCCGATAAGCCATCGGTACAGAGGAGGAGATAGCCTGCACCAGGGATGGTAAAAGTCATGAGGTTTGGTTGAGCCTCGTCTGTGGGAACATCGGCACCCACCCACCGGATGATCGAATGAGCGTAAGGGGACTTTTTCGCCTCTGTGGGGGTAATTCCATCTACCTCTATGGCTTCACGGATCCAAGAGTCATCTTGCGTGAGTTGGAGAGATTTGGTAGGCGATAGCCAGTAAGCACGACTATCGCCGATCCACCCGATCGTGGCAAGATTACCTTGAACAATCGCGGCGACGATGGTGGTAGCGGAATAATCATCAGGTAGGTATGGATCGAAGGGCACATTGCTAACGGCGATCGAAGCTTGTTCGATCCCCTGAATCATCGCAGCGTCTGGCTCGATGCCGCTGCGAATAGCTGTCTCGATCGCTTGAATACAGGCAGTCGCAGCGGATTGGGAGGCGAGTTCAGGCTGTTGGGAGCTAGACACTCCATCACAAACAACGAGGATCGATGTCTGGGTATCGATGATTTGTAGGGCAATCGCATCTTCATTTTGATGGTGTCTGCGTCCGCGATCACTTGCTCCGGCTAGGTTTGGAGCAGGTTGAAGTTGAATGATATCGATGTCTTTGTGCATAAACTCGATCTCTGTCCTCAAATAAACGTCGAATGTATTGTTACATTTTTACTAATCGGCGGTTTGATGATCAAAGTAGACAAGCATGGCAAAAACCGCAAGTAAATTACTTCATAATTTTTGGGGCGATCATGGCATTCAGCTCTTCAAAACCATCGAACAGATCGATCGAACATCTATTAATTACCAGTGATGCCTCAAATATCCGAGGTAGGATTTTAAAATGACACAAATGCGACTCAAACACCGTCAATTTCTCTAAACTCAAACATCCCCCTTTCCCCTTAAA
>JANOPX010000233.1:0-18062 GCA_031422115.1 Chamaesiphon sp. VAR_4_metabat_408
AGGAGGGTAAGAGGGTAAGAGGGTAGGAAACTAGGAGGGTAGTAGTGTAAGTTGTCCCTACCACCCAACCACCCTACCACCCTACCACCCTACCACCCTACCACCCTACCACCCTACCACCCTCCCACCCTACCACCCTACCACCCTACCACCCTACCACCCTACCACCCTACCACCCTCCCACACCCTTACCCTCCCACAGGCTATAGTGTGAATAGACTGTATCCTCGACGATCGTAGTAAAAAATCGGAGATTTGTGTTCCAACATTTCAAACAGGACTTAAAGAACGATTTAATCGCCGGATTGCTGGTAGCTATTCCACTTGCCACCACGATCTGGTTATCGATTAATGTGGCAAATTGGGCGGTCAATTTTTTGACGAGTATTCCCAAACAGATTAATCCTTTTGATGGCTTAGATCCGCTGCTTGTCAATGTCTTAAATTTATTGGTCGGATTCACCGTACCACTGATGGCAATTTTGCTCATCGGTTTGATGGCGCGGAATATTGCTGGAAAATGGTTCCTGGATTTTAGTGAAAGATTGCTTCAAGCAATTCCCCTCGCTGGAGCAGTCTATAAAACACTCAAACAATTACTCGAAACCTTACTCAAGGATTCGGGAAATAGATTTAGAAGAGTAGTTTTGGTTGAATATCCGCGCCGGGGAATTTGGGCATTAGCTTTTGTGACTGGATCGATCGATAGTGAGATTCAGTCACAAATGTCCGATCGCATGTTAAATCTATTTATTCCGACTACTCCTAATCCTACTACGGGTTGGTATGCAGTCGTTCCAGAGCAAGATGTCGTCGATCTGAAAATGTCGATCGAAGATGCTTTTAAAGTGGTCATATCCGGGGGTATTGTCAATCCTGGAAATGTTGCTGCAATGACACTGAGTTCTAATTCAGATCCGATCGTGGAAGCTCCAGTATCTACAGTAGTGCATACACCGCTCGTTACATTGGAGGATAATTAAACTGAGTTAAAGTTCATCGATTTATCGTTAAAAATCTAGTTTGTTCTCATCATGGCCGATAGCGCAAGTCGCTCAAACAGTCAGCTTTTACCAGAAGATAGCCCCATTCACAAGTACAATCTTTATCTAGAAATTGTAACTAAGCTTCAACACTTTTTTGAGAGCGATTTAATTAATTTCCCTCTAGAAATAGAGGGAAAAATTTTGCGGGTAGAAGTTCCCATCATTGGATTGAAACCTCTAAACTGGCTGTCAAAACAGAGCGCGGATGTCAAGATCTATTGGGCAGATAGAGCAGAAAAGTTGGCGATCGCTGGTGTAGGTCAATTAGTAGTCAGATCGGGTGATGTTTCGATCGACTATCCCCTTGTCTTCCAGCAATTGAGACAAAATTTATCGCCACTATTTCCCCATGTTAAATATTACGGTGGAATTGGATTTAGTCAAACAGATCCGATCGATCCAAGTTGGCAAGAATTTGGAAACTATCGATTTGTCATTCCTAAATTTGAAGTTTGTACCAATGGAATCGATACCTATTTTGCGTGCAACTTTCAATTTAATTCACAGCTAGAAATCGATCGACAATTAAAACCGATCTTGGCAGAATTAGCAGATTTAAATTTGGCTACCGATGAAGAGATAGCGTTGCCAAATTTACCCTTACCAATCGATCGAATCGACACCCCAAACTCGATCGAATGGCATCAAAATATTCATACAGCATTAAACAAATTCCCTACTCTCCAGCTCGATAAAATCGTGCTTGCACGTCAAACTATCCTCACATTTGCCGAACCATTACAACCACAAACTCTGCTCCTATCACTGCAACCACACAATCCCCACAGCTATCATTTTTGCTTCCAAATTAATTCCCACACCGCCTTTATCGGCACATCTCCAGAACGACTATATCATCGTCACGATCGATATTTCAAAACCGAAGCCATCGCTGGTACCCGTCATCGGGGTGCATCAATGGAAATCGATTTAGAATTGAGTGACGCGCTCCAAACTTCTGCCAAAGATCTCCGCGAGCATCAATTAGTCGTCGCACACTTGCACGATATCTTGAGTCAACTATGTGAGACAATCGAAATTGAGCCTCGATCGACTATCCTCAAATTAAATAAAGTTCAACATTTATATACCCAATGTCGAGGCATATTAAAAGCCGATCTTACCGATGCCGACATCTTACCCCTGCTCCATCCTACCCCCGCTGTCGGTGGCTTTCCCCGAATTCCAGCCTTAGAGTTGATTCGACAATTAGAACCCTTCCAGCGGGGCTGGTATGCCGCTCCTGTGGGGTGGGTGGGTTATGATGATGCTGAATTTGCCGTCGCCATTCGATCGGGTTTAATTGACGGCAATCGGTTATCATTATTTGCAGGTGCGGGAATTGTCGAAGGCTCCCAACCTGAAGAAGAATGGGCAGAAATCGAGAACAAAATTCGCCATTTTACCGATTTATTTTAGCGATTGTCGCCGCTGGGCGACAAAATTATTTGAGGCTCGACTAACTGGTGTTAGTCGAATCTCAAGTGAATCAAATTTCTAGCCTAGAGGTTAACCATCCCCTTACAGCAATCTCCAAATAAACGGATAGCGGTAAGACTCCTCTGGATTGCTAAGTGTACCCAAAATCCCAAAAATCGGCGGTACCCAGTGAAAGAGGAAAAATAAACCACCGATTAAGGCAGCCAAGGGAATAGTAAAAAATAAAGCCGTGAAAAAACCTGCTAATCCAGCCGTAATCGCCCCATAGAGCCAAATATTGAAGTGATAATTGAGGGTTTCCTTCGCTGTTGCTTTGACTACAAAGTCGTCACCAGATATCAGTAAAATAACAAGGGGAACCGCAGCAGGGATTACAAAGGCACCTAAAAAAATCGAACCATGACACAACAACGAAAATAGTTGTCTTTTAGCATTGCCACCATCAACCATATCAAATCCTCGGTTAAATTTAGAGCTACATCTAGATGTATTGACTCTATCATAGCTTTTAGGCGTACCGGAGTAGCAATTTCCTGGGTGGAAATCCGCAGGGATGAGGATACCCAAACCAACAGTACCGATAAATTTTCGACTGACTCTCAATTCTAGTAAATCATCAAATCTTTGAGGGCGATTGCTTCCTGTCGGCGATGCCAACGAAGGTGATGATACAGCAACTGTAAATATATCTAATTTTTATACAGTCGATAGTTTTGGTTGAACACCATCCTTTTTCCACTCATCTCTCGATAATCGATAGAGACAATGTTCTCGAAGTGGACTATCTATTGGTACGCTAGGATGCCCAAATGTTTCATCCGCTTGAATCATGCCTATTCGTTCCATGACTGCACGAGATCTTTGATTATTAATCGCGGTAAATGATACGATCTCTGGCAAACAAAGTCGATTGAATCCAACTTCTAAAGCACCTCTAGCTGCTTCTGATGCGTAGCCTTTGTGCCAATGTGGGAATGCTAGTCGCCAAGCAATCTCGACACAGGGAGAAAAAGGTAAATCTGCTTTGGGGATACCTAAACCAACGGTACCAATAAATTTCTTATCGTCTTTTAATTCTACTGCCCACCAACCCCAGCCGCGATCGATTATTGAGGATCTCAATCGATCCACCATCGCATCACTAGCTGCTCGATCGAGTCTATTAGGAAAGTATTCCATTACTCGTTCATCTGCATTAAGTGCTGCAAAAGGTTCTTTGTCTGCTTCTATCCACTGACGTAAATGGAGTCTATCGGTGTCGAATTCGATGATTTCTGTCATGAGAAGGTTTTTGAAAATACCATAGCGATCCTATCCGATCTCTGTGCCCTCTGCGTCTCTGCGGTTAAAAAATCTTGAAAATCAATCATTTAGGATCGCTACATGCTCACATCTTGCAAGAGTTAGCAGAATTACTAATTCCTCAACCCTTGGGTACCCACGAGGGGCACCCCTACAGGTTGATTACTTTTTCCTAGAATTAACCTGTAACCAGATTTCCAAACTCACCAATAGCCACAACTTCACACCATATCTACCCCATACATCACCGCGAAAATTCAGCCACTCTTTAATTAGAGCCTGATTTACATAGGGTGCAATCAGAGCGCGACGACTCAATAACATCGAAGCTGATTGACGTTGCCAATATTTATAAAAACCCAACCTGACTGGTACCATCATCCCACTTTTGGGTCGATCGATAATTGCTGCTGGTAATAAATCTCTCACCGCTTGTTTTAAGACGGCTTTTTCTTGTACACCCGACAGCTTATATTCTGGGGGGATTGCCATACTCATCTCGACAATTCGTCGATCGAATAGTGGCGAAAGTCCCTGTAAACCAGCCGCCTGAGTCAGATTATTTACCTTTGTCAAAATCTGATCTGCACCCTTGAACTTAATATTCAGAGCCATCAATCGATTGAGATAACTCATCTCTGAATTCAAATCTGGCTCAAATATCCAGGGTGCTTGCATTTGTTGCCATACTTCTGGTTTGAGTAATTGAGGTAAATCTGTCCAACATTTTTGGAAGGATGTTAAATAAGCCTGTAGCTGGTCTATTTCAGTGGCAGATCCATATAAACTATTAATTAACATGGGCTGATTCTTTGGCCCACCAAAACAAGGATCGCCACCTTCACCATTGAGAGTGACTCGCACATCCTTGCGCGCAAGTTTTCCCACTAATAAGTTTGGCACAGTGAGAGGGTCGCCGATCGGATCGTCTAAATATGCCATTGTCTCTGGCAATTTATCCCACATCTCTCGAAAGGTGATTTCGAGAATGTGATGCTCGGTATGGCAATAAGTCGCCACCATGCTGGAAAATTCTAATTCATTGGCACATTCCGCGCCAAAGTGGATGGAGTAAGTATTTATCGGTGCGTCGTGCAACCGAGCAGCTAAAGCAGTGATGCAACTAGAATCCAATCCGCCAGATAGAAATACACCCACTGGCTCACCTGCTGGTAGGTATTCTTGCACGACTCGCTCCAATTGCGATCTCAGTTTATCCCCATGCCATTCTAGGGATTCCTGCTCGACTACTCGCTCCTGTAGCTGCCAATAGGTCGTAATTTTAGCCGCAGGTAGCTGTAAAATTGTGCCTGGGCGAAGTTCTTTGACATCTTGCCACATTGTCCTGTCCCCAGGGACAAAAGAGCAGGTAAGATAATCCCGCAGGGCGATCGGATCGAGGATATTCGATCGATATGGATTTAGACTACTAAGCTGGGGCGCAATCCACCAAGTTTTCCCAGTTGTATAATAAATCGTCCTTCCACCAACAGGATCCCGCACCAACGATAATTGCTGCAACTCCAAATCGCACACTACCAGCCCAAACATCCCCTGGAGCAAGTTGGGGGTATCCAGGATCGATTTATCCCAAAGTCGGGCTACCAAGTCGATATCTCGGCTATCTGAAGCCACATCTAGCTCCCTGATGAGCTGCTGGCGATTGCTCAGACATATATCCCCCAGTATGACAAATCTACCACTAGGACTCAGTGCCCAACCAGCCGTAGATCGACAAATCCCAAATAGTCCCTCACACCATTCTAATCTTGAGGCTGCGGCTGCTTCACCCCAAGCAACCAACCACCGAGGGCGACGTGAGAGGGTTTGAGCTTTTTTCTTGTATCCAAATATCACTGTGTTATTCCGATCGTTCACGAAGTGTCGCCAAGGCGAATCGGCAATATGGGAGATTCGTCTCCTATAGGTGAGGATAATATCCAAAATTGAGACAAATAGCTAGTAGTCGAAGGGATGCTCCAATGATAAAATAAACGTAATCACCACAATTATCCTGTGGTCTAAGGTGTGAGAACCAAAATTATGTTGAAAAAATCTGTTTCATTAGCTTTACTGACCTTATCTTTGGGTGGTTTAATCAGTTGTAGCAAAAAGGTTGAAGATCGACCTGTTGCTGCGAACAACCCAGCTACTACTGGAGCCATAACCAAAACTGGTGCTGGCGGTGGTTTAGCCGTCGCTCCCGCCGGAATCACATTCAATACAGATTTAGAGCAAGAACTCTCTACTGGCAAAAATAAAAATAACGACAAGTTTATCGCCAAAATCAAAAATGGCTCTGTCAGCAAATATCCAGCTCTCAAAGATGCTGTAGTCGAAGGGCATGTAGAGAATGTTGTCAAGGCAGCAAGGGGTAAAAAAGCTACATTTAATTTATACTTTGATGGAATCAAACTAAAGAATGGCGAGAAGATACCCGTCGATGCCACTCTAGTAAATACTCAAGTTGAAGGTAAAACTAAAGGTCAATTCCTCAAGAATACTGGACTTATTTTGGGTGGGGCGATCGCAGGTAATTTTGCTGGTAATAAAGCCGAATTCAAAAATGGTGGTTTAGCTGGTGCAGCGGCTGCTACTGCGTTTATCTTGTCTAGCCCTGGTGGTGAAGTAGTCTTAAAAAAAGGCACAGATCTACAACTAAAATTGAAATCTAATCTGACAAACTAATCAAGAATTAGATCTACATGCTACCTCAACTTCATTAAAAGAGGAAGTCAGTTAGGAGCGAGAATTAAATAATTTGCTACATATGTGTATATTATTTAATCCTCATCCCTGAGCCGAACAGGCTAAAATTTGGAAGAGTCATCCACTCATGGGAGGCTCTTCTTCATTTTATCTAGATCCGCAGATCGCCAGTTGTTTGAGTGGCACATAAATAGTTATGCTAGATCTGAAGATGATGTGAGATTGTGATATGAGTTTAGAGCACCCCGAAAATTTACGCTACACAGACACCCATGAGTATGTAGATCTAGCTGGAGATGTGGCTACAATCGGCGTGAGCGCGTTTGCAGTGGACCAGTTAGGGGATATCGTGTTTGTCGAATTACCAGCCGTTGGCGAGAAGATTATCCAGGGTAGTCCATTTGGGACGATCGAGTCTGTCAAAGCAGTGGAAGATCTCAAAGCACCGATTAGTGGTGAAGTAATCGATCGAAATGAAGCCACTATCGACGCACCAGAAAAAATCGGCGAAGATCCATACACCACTGGATGGCTGCTCAAAGTCCGCTTGAGCGATACCAAGGAACTAGATACACTCCTCTCAGGGGATGAGTATCGCCGTCGGGTTGAGGGAACTTAGGATTTTGGATTTTGGATTTTGGATTTTGGATTTTGGATTAAAATTCAGAGTAGAAGTCCAGATCCTCCCAAAAAGTTGTCTCGATCGGAATCAATCCAAAATCCTGTCTTAACTGAAATACATTGGTCTGGCAGTGGTTTCCACCTCCAGCAAGTCGGGAACCTTCATGTGATTTCAGTCGCTGCTTGGTGCGTTTCCTTGCGCAGGGAACCCGCGCGGAACGCATCCGCAAAATCCAAAATCGATTGACGAATCCGTCAATCCGTCAATCCAAAATCCAAAATCCAAAATAAACATGACTCAATCTCTACCTCGTTTCACTCAGCCTCTTGCTACGCCTGCTGCTTCAGTTCATTTTCCCACAGATGCTGAGTTTGTCTCCCGACACATCGGCCCACAACCAGCAGAAGTCGCCAAAATGTTGGCTATACTGGGCATGGGTAGTTTGAGTGAATTGGTCGATCGAACTATTCCAGCGGGGATTCAGCTCCAGCAACCACTGGCGATCGAAGTAGTTCAGAGCGAATATACTGTTTTAAATAAGCTCAAAGAAATTGCGGCAAAGAATCAGATTTTCCGCTCGTATATTGGGATGGGTTATGCCAATTGCATTACCCCAACAGTGATTCAACGCAACATTCTCGAAAATCCAGGTTGGTACACTCAATATACGCCCTATCAACCAGAGATTTCCCAAGGTAGATTGGAAGCTTTGCTGAATTTTCAGACTGTCGTCATGGATTTGACAGGGATGGAAATTGCGAATGCTTCCCTCCTCGACGAAGGTACAGCCGCAGCCGAAGCCATGACGATGAGTTATGGATTGCAGAAAGGGAAAGTTAATAGTTTCTGGGTATCTCAATCTTGCCATCCCCAAACCATTGATGTCATCAAAACCCGCGCACTCCCATTAGGCATTGAAATCATCGTCGGCGATTGTCAAAACTTAGATCTAAACGAACCAATCTTCGGGATGTTATTACAATACCCCGCCACTGATGGCTCGATTTATGACTACCAAGAAATTATCGCCCGCGCTCATCAAAATGGCGCAATCGTCACTGTCGCCGCAGACTTACTCAGCCTCACCCTACTCAAACCACCAGGCGAATTTGGCGCAGATATTGTCGTCGGTAATACCCAACGTTTCGGGATACCATTAGGTTATGGTGGGCCACATGCTGCCTATTTTGCCACCAAAGATGCTTACAAACGCCAATTACCAGGTCGTCTAGTCGGCGTATCCAAAGACAAACGGGGTAAAACAGCCCTCCGACTAGCACTCCAGACTCGCGAACAACACATTCGTAGAGATAAAGCGACGAGTAATATTTGTACCGCCCAAGTCCTCCTGGCAATCATGGCGGGGATGTATGCTGTCTATCATGGCCCAGAAGGATTGAGATCGATCGCCACCCGGATCCACAATCTCACCACCATTCTCGCCACTGGCTTGACGAAGCTCGGTTATCACCTGGGATCTGCACCATATTTCGACACCTTGCTCGTAGAAGTCGGTGCAGATGTCGATGCAATTATCACCCGTGCAGTAGCCCAAAAAATCAACCTCCGCAAAATCGACGCAAATACCCTCGGTATCTCCCTCGACGAAACCACCTCAGCCGCAGACTTGATGGACTTATGGCGAATCTTTGCAGGCGATAACACCCTCGACTTCACCTACTCCGAAATCGAGACAAATATTGCCCCATCCACCATCCAAACCGCCAACTTTGCCCGTACATCCGAGTACCTCACCCACCCCACCTTCAACATCTACCACTCCGAAACCGAATTGCTGCGATATATCACCCGCCTGCAATCCAAGGATCTATCCCTCACCCACGGAATGATTCCCCTCGGTTCCTGCACGATGAAGCTGAATTCCACCTCCGAGATGATACCCGTAACTTGGGCAGAATTCGGGCAAATTCACCCCTTCGCACCCGTCGAACAAGCCCAAGGGTATCAAGTCCTATTTGACGACCTCGAACGCTGGTTGGCCGAAATTACGGGCTTTGACGCGATCTCCCTCCAACCCAATGCGGGTTCCCAAGGTGAATATGCCGGACTCCTCGTCATTCGCGAATATCACCAACAGCGCGGCGATGTCGATCGAAATATCTGCCTCATCCCCCAATCCGCCCACGGCACCAACCCCGCCAGCGCAGTCATGGCGGGAATGCAGGTAGTCGCGATCGCCTGTGACGAGGATGGCAACATCGATGTCGCAGATTTACGCACCAAAGCCACCAAACATGCCGACAAATTAGCCGCCCTGATGGTGACATACCCCTCCACCCACGGCGTATTTGAAGAAGCAATTGTTGAGATATGTTCGATCGTCCACGAGCATGGCGGACAAGTCTACATGGATGGAGCCAACCTCAACGCCCAAGTCGGATTATGTCGCCCAGGTGACTTCGGCGCAGATGTCTGTCACCTCAACCTCCACAAAACCTTCTGTATCCCCCACGGTGGCGGCGGCCCAGGTATGGGGCCGATCGGCGTAATGGCACATCTCGCCCCCTATCTCCCCACCCACAAAGTCATCCCCATGGGCGGCGAAAAAGGCATCGGCGCAGTCTCCGCCGCCCCTTGGAGTAGCGCGAGCATTTTACCGATTTCCTGGGTCTACATCGCCCTCATGGGTGGAGCAGGTCTGAAATTAGCCACCGAAGTTGCCATCCTCAGTGCCAACTACATCGCCAAACGATTAGAAAATCACTACGCCGTCCTCTACAAAGGCACCAACGGCTTAGTCGCCCACGAATGTATCCTCGACCTCCGAGAATTCAAAAAGACCGCCGACATCGAAGTAGATGACATCGCCAAACGCCTAATCGACTATGGTTTCCATCCCCCTACCGTATCATGGCCAGTCGCTGGAACGGTAATGGTAGAGCCAACCGAAAGCGAATCCCTCGCCGAACTCGACAGGTTCTGTGATGCCATGATCTCCATCCGCGAAGAAATCCGCGAAATCGAGATCGGTAATGTGGACAAACAAAACAACGCCCTGAAAAATGCCCCACATACGATCGTCGATCTAGTCGATCCTAATTGGGATCGTCCTTACAGTCGTGAACAAGCGGTATTCCCCGTCCCAGGTCTACAGGACTATAAGTTCTGGCCAGCAGTAGGACGAATCGATCAAGCTTACGGCGACAGGAATTTGGTCTGTTCTTGCCTACCAATGGATGCCTACAGCCAGGAATAGTCGCATGTAAATCCCCTCCAGGTCGGGGTGTTTCCTGAAAGGCGGGGTGGGTGGATCTCCGCAGCTCACAAATTAGCGAACAACTATTTCGCCATTTGCGGGTTAGCATAGGTGAACTGGATTTAGAATTGCTAGTTAGTCGCACAGATCTACCCACCCCGCCCTACGGGCACCCCTCCCAGGAGGGGATTTTCATGCGACATTGACTGGTTGTGATGAGCGTAGTCGAATTAAGTCATAACCTCACCCCTTAAAATACAACTTAAAGCCTCATATTAGTCCGCGTAGGCGGACTTTGCTTGCGCTAGCCCCGATTTTAATCGGTGGCTAACCGTTCCCGCCTCCCCTCCCAACTCCTCACGATTAATCGGACATAATCGGACACAATTGGCTATAATTGGCTCATTAATCGGACAAGGTAGCCAAGCTGATGGCAAATATCGAGATTCACATCACCCAGGAACTACTGCGGCTAATCGCTGAGATTGATGAGTTTAAAGGGAAGTGGCGGGCATTAAATACTCTAGCTCCAGAACGATTGGCAGCATTGCGGAAAATTGCGACTATTGAAAGCGTCGGCTCATCAACACGGATTGAAGGAGCTAGACTCTCCGATATGGAGGTTCAAAAGCTGCTGGCTAACATCGGAAAACAAAGCTTCGCCAACCTTGACGAGCAAGAAGTAGCCGGATATGCCGAAGTTATGGACTCCATCTTTGCAAGTTGGGAATCGATTCCCTTTACCGAAAATTACATCAAACAGTTTCATAAGATTCTGCTAAAGTATAGCCCGAAAGATGAGCGACATCGGGGCGAATACAAGAAGTTTTCCAATAGCGTTCAGGCATTTGATTTAGATGGAAACAGCCTGGGGATTGTGTTTGAAACCACATCTCCATTTGATACACCCCGTCAAATGAGCGAGATTGTTAGTTGGGTAGCGGAAAATTTGATTTCACCAGGAATTCATCCGCTGTTGACAGTTGGGGTGTTTGTGGTGACGTTTTTGGCGATTCATCCATTTCAGGATGGAAATGGTCGTCTATCGCGGATTTTGACGACACTGTTGCTGTTGAAAGCTGGATATGGTTATGTGCCATACTCTTCGCTAGAAAGTATCATCGAAGAAAGCAAGGAGGGATATTACCTCGCGCTCCGTCAGACTCAAGGTACCCTAAACCAAGCAACTTCCCCCAACTGGGAGCCGTGGCTGTTGTTTTTTCTGCGTGTTCTCCAACGACAGAAGAACAGATTGCAAGTCAAACTAGATAACGAGCAGATTATGGCTTCAGCTCTCCCATTGCTTTCCGTACGCATTCTAGAATTAGCAAAACAACAGGGGCGAGTGACAACTCAATCGATTCTCTTGCAGAGAGGCTACGCCAACGAACAAGCCACAGGCGAGAGTCGCAGTACAATTAAGGCAAGGCTCAAACAACTGACGATCGATCGATTATTGATTCGCTACGGTAAGGGAAGATCTACCTGGTATGGACTAAATTAGAGCGAATAATTGTGGGAATAATAGCTTAGGCAGGTCTAGTAATATTTTACACTACCGCACATTGTTATCACTCCAACTCTGCTCATCATTTTAGCTGTCTCTTTACCGCTGATGGTTTTGACTGCATGTTTGGCAAATGCGAAGCGGGTTTCCAAGGAAGGTACGCCGCAAGTGACAGCAACGGAAGCCCAAAAAGCCCTCGAAAAGCGATCGCTCGCACAATTTACAGGCTTAGAAGGTACGCCTTATCAAGTAGGTGCTGTATTTGACTTGGAAGAAAAAGATCGAAGTTTTTGGTCTGGGAGTGGTTCTTTTTCATCCAAGAACGAACCTAGTAAGGTTAACTATATTTTCTTGAATACTCAAACGAAGGAAAGTGTCAAACTCTTACCCAAAAGTGATTCTATCTTTACTCGATTGGGAAAGGTCTGCAAAAGGAATCTAAAGGGTGAATTTAGTAACTATGAATTTGCCAAAGATGAATTCACTAAAGTAGATGCTATTTGGTATCAGGTAATTAAAGATGGAGCTAACAAATTAGAGGAGCGATCTAAAAGTACGATCGCTACTTCAACTATTAGCGGTGAAAACTATACTGAGTTGATTCCCCAAGTCGATCGAGTCTTGAATACCTTTCAATCTGGAGCGACGAAAATCTTGATGGTATATGAACTAAATAATAAATACTTTATTGCCGAACTAGATTTGGCAGCTCAAAAGGTCATCGAAACTAAAGAGTTAGCCAATTTAGAATAGAAATTATGATTCCAGTGATTTTGAATCCATCTCATGGATTGCGCTATATCCCCGACTTCTCTAAGAAGTCGGGGATATGTTTTATAGCTTCAAAGGTTGGCAAATTCCAGGATTGAGCCGTTTGAGTATAATTTTATTTCTTGAATATTTTCCGACGAATTTGTCCGACGAATGTATCAAATTCTGGTAATTTGAGCTGAGAGACGATCGCGATAAATACCCCGAAACCGATTCCGCCAGCCAGAGCTAATTGAATTAATAGGGTAATAGTATTGCTAATCGGTACAAACTGCTGCCAACCATAACTTACTCCATAAGTTGCGCCGCCAGCTAAAACACTCGCGATAAATATTCCCCCCATTGGTAAAAATCCTCGCCACGGTAAACCATTCAAACGGCGATTGAGTAAAAATAACATTGTCACCAAGGAAATGAGATTGATACAAACCGTTGATAAGGTAATTCCCGCCGCGCCGAATGGTTTCCACAGTAAATAGTCAAATAGGAAATTGAAAAAGATATTCACCATGCTAATCTTGAATGGCGTACTGCCATCGCCGAGCGCGTAAAATACCCGCACTAATACGTCTCGCGCGAGAAAGATAAACATCCCCAAACTCGATGCAATTAAAATCGAAGCGACTAACTGAGAATCTTGATTTTTGAATGCCCCATACTGATAAACTGTCTTGACAATTGGCAACGACAAAGCCATCATAATCGCACTCAATGGCATCATGGCGATCGCCGTTACGAGCAATCCTTGTCGCAGCCGATCCTTGAGTTGTGTCCAATTATCAGGATCTGCCAATCGTGAAAATTCGGGTAAGAGCGATACTAAAATAACATTAGAAATAATTCCCAATGGAGTCTGAATTAATAGTCCCGAATAAGTCATCGCCGAAGCTGCACCAACAATTCCCGACGCAAAAGCATTATCAATAAATAGATTTATTTGCAATGTACTAGAGGAAAATGTCGCGGGGCCAAGAATTTTGAATACATCTTTTACTCCCTGTCTTCGCCACTCAAATCGGGGTTTGATTGTGCCCAATCCGGCTTTCCATTGAGTAATAACCTGCATCAACCATTGCAAGATTGCCCCAATTAATACCGTACTTGCCAATACCCTACCACCCAATAAAGCATTTTCGGGGAGCATAATATCGGATTTCAAAGAAAACGCCAACACCCCGACTCCAATAATCGTCGCAGAGCTAGATAGAATCGGGCTGATGGAAGGCAACCAATAAAAATCAGCAGAACTAAGTGTCCCGAAACCAATGCCGATAAAGCCCGCTAGAACTGCCATTCCTGACATGATTTGGAGCTGCTCGATCGCACTTTGACGCACCAAGGCTCCGGCAATTGTATCGGCTCTATTCATCAAATTTGGTGCGGTAAGATCGATCGCCGTACTCGCAAAGCAGAAGATTAGGATACTCACACCGAGTAAAATTAGACCAACGATCGTCGTAATCGTTTCGACGATCGGGGCAACTTGAGATTTATCCTTTTCCTTTGTCAAGACGCTCAAGATCGCACTATGAAATGGGCCGTTAATTCCACCTAGTAAGATCAATAAAAATCCCGGAATGGCATAAGCATAAGTAAATGCTTCTGTCGCCACACCATTCCCAAAGGCGGCGGCGAGAGCTACTTGACGGACTAGCCCAAATAGTTTACTAATTAAGGTGGCGGCTGCTACGATTCCAGCTATACTGGCGATCGATCGGTTTGGTTTTTTTGATTCACTCACAAATCTGCTCTGGGATTAAATACCCACCTATCTTAGATCGAGTTGTGGATAAACGATCGGTAATTTTGCCGAGCTTGCGCTCCTCTGGCTCACTAAAATTACTATACTTCTCCGTATTTTCAGGAATGCTCGATCTGGTAGATGTAGTTGTCTTTTATCTGTCGCGATCGAAATCTGGCTATGACTCGAACTTTTCCGATCATTTTATCTGTCTCTTTACCCCTAATGATTTTGGCTGGATGTTGGACAAAACAAAATCAAACTTCTACCGAAACTCCTTCCACACCGACGGAAGCAGCCGCCCAAAAAGCGATCGCTTCTCGATCTCTAGAACCTTTTGCAACCTTAGAAGGTACGCCTTATAAAGTGGGCGTTGTGGGTGAGTCTGGGAACAGAGGTAAGGGTTTTTCTTATGACTCTTCATCTTCTAAAGGTTATGCAAGACAGTTTAACTATATTTTCTTGAATACTCAAACTAAGGAGAGTGTCAAGCTTTTGCCCAAGAGTGATTCTATTTTCACCAGATTGGAAAGAATCGGTAAAAAGAATCCCAAGGGAGAATGGATCAAAGTAGAGGCAATTTGGTATGAAGTGATTAAAGATGGAGCGAAAAATTCAGACGATCGAGCTAAAAAGACGATCGCGACATCAACTGTCTCTGGTACCAATTATACCGAATTAATTCCCCAGGTCGATCGCATCTTGAATACTTTTCAAACTGGGGCGACGAAAATATTAATGGTTTATGAACTGAATAAAAAATACTTTATCGCCGAACTAGATTTGGGCGAACGCAAGCTAATTGAAACCAAAGAACTTCCCAATCTAGAATAGAACCTGGCTCTTCACCACTTAGTTTTTAAATACCCGCCACATAATCCGAGGGTAAAATAGACTAATTGGTGGAGCCATGAGATTCATCACTTTGAGAAATGCCTCCCCCACAACGACATCAGCTAAAGTCGATCGATGTACTCGCGCCACATATCGATTGATGAAATCTATCCCAATTGGTTTTGCTCCCGTGGTTTGAGCAAAGCGAAAATCTTCACCTACTGATAATTGCCACGGTATATCGATAACTTTAGCTATCTGTCTGAAAAAAGTTTTTGCCAAGCGTGTGGGGGTGATATTATTGGTTAATAATCGATCGAGTTTTACTACTTCTAAAGCAGCTACCGTCATACCTTGCCCATAAGTAGGATTGAAACTAGAAACTGCATCGCCTAACACAAGATAGCCTAATGGAAACTGATTCATTCGCTCATAGTGTCGCCGCAAACTAAATGGAAACTTGTAAGGAATAACTCCAGAAAGAGGTTTGCACTGACTAATAAGATCGAATATATCTCCTCCCTCCAAACTATGGGCAAAGTCTAAAAAATTACTTTCTGTTATTAGTGGTTGTTCACGTAGTGTCTCGAACAGAGAATCGGTATGCCAGTTGCCTAATGTTACAATCCATCTATTTCCTTCGATCGGCAATATAGCCCCAAAATTAGTCTGTTTTGAGGCATCAGGTGTATTGAGGATCCAAGTTTGGCTGCGGCGATCTTGAGCATCTCGATGATAAATTTGGGTGGCGTATCTGACATTGACATGTACTTTGCTTTCTGCTGGTGTTTTATAGCCCAAGTCGCATAGCCATTGAAACGATCGAGAATTGCGTCCAGTGGCATCAATTACTAGATCGGCAGTTAAGATGTTAGAATTAGTTTCTGCGCCCTGCTGTTCGATTTTGATGCCAGTGACACGACTTTGATCGATGTTCGTCTGCAATTCTTTGACAGTAGTTTGATCGAGTAATTGAATATTAGCTAATGCCAAAACTCGATCGCGAATCAGGTGTTCTAATAGCCCTCTACTCATCGTCGTCACTGGAAAGCCGATTTTAAATGGCGATCGATAACCACCATAAATATACCAGCGCATCGACTCCGCAAAATCACTCATCATCGCGCCATTTTCGACTAGAGCTTCCGGCAAATCGGGAAAGTAATCAGTCATTACTTGAAGTCCACTAGCCAGTAAGCCGTGTAAATGTTGGGTTTGCGGTTGCCCTAGCCGTGATTCTGGTCGATGATTTACCCGATCTTTTTCAACAATTGTTACTTGCTCGAAATGTTTGCTCAATACACGCGCAGTTAATAATCCAGCCAAGCTACCACCCATCACAATAGCATGTTGACGATTAGTTGAGTGTGGAGACATATTCCAGCTTAATTGATAATTGATAATTGATAATTGACAATTGTGAGGCTAGATCCCCGACTTCTCCGAGAAGTCGGGGATCTGATATGTCCTAACCAGTACGGCAGTTGCTATAACTATCAATTTATTTAGCGATCGCTACGCCCCAAAAATAATCACCAATTGTCGAAGCATCAGTATTGACGCGAATTTTTCGCCCCCAAGAATAGATATCAAATTCGACTCGACTTTGTTTGCGACGACTAACACGAGTGGGCGATTCGATCGACACATTCCCCAATATCGTCACCCAATGACTGGGATAAAGTCGATGCAATCGGGATGCTAAAAAAGAATTGTTGCCGAGCAATCCTTGGGAATTGATCAATCCAAAAGCTACCCCACCAGCATTAATAATATCATCAGCTTCTTGCAAAGCTTGAAATTCACCCGATAGACATGTTTGTCGAATTATGGGTTCGGGATAACCTAATAATTCTCGTACCCAACCAGCGATTTCCCAGGGTTTGGTAATTCCGGCAATATTCCGAATGATTGCTGGTGCTTTGGGATGCACGGGTACCAGCAGATTTGCGGAGTCTCTGAGGGTGGCGAGGAGCATCCAATCAAGTTGTGCCATTCTGAGTTTGCCATAACTGCGGCGCAATCTACCAGCGGCGACAATTGGCTTGGTAAAACCGTCGAAACTACCTTGCTCGTATAGACTTTGACAGATATCTATGTATCTCAGGGGTTGTTTGCGAATTAGTTCAAATACTACCGCAGCAGGGCCACAAAATGGTTGTTCTCCCTGTTCGATTTTGAAGGGATTTTCGAGCCTAAGCTGGAGATCCTGGATAATTTGTTCTTTGTCTAGGTGATTCCAGACTCCCGATACATTCGATCGAGCGAATTGATTTAGTCGTGAGCTGAGGCTAGGATCGATTATAACAGTCATAGTTGGTGTTTTTGGCTCTCCAGTGCTTTAGCCAGTTCGGCGGCGGTTTGGTAGCGATCGCGGGGTCTTCGATTGGTGACTCGATCGATAATTTCTTTCAGCCCAGGTGTAATGCTTGGTATACTGGACACATTAAACCGAAACCCCTCCAAGTCTAATTCTACAAAATCGGCGGGATTTCGTCCGGTGAGCAGAAATATTAATGTGGGGCCGATCGCGTACAAATCTGACTGAGTGCAGGGTTGACCGCTATTTTGTTCTGGTGCCATGTAGTCTGGCGCACCAATCCGCGTTCCCCCCGGCGTGCCAATTTCTTTGACTGCGCCAAAGTCGAGCAGGAATATCCGCCGATCTACGGTACGCACGAGCAAGTTCGCGGGCTTGATATCCCGATGGATCAATGGGGGCTGTTGCTGGTGAATGTAGCCCAATATCCCGCACAATTCGACCATCCAATCGATCGCCAGATTGACACCCACCGTTCCACCCATGATGATATACTGTTCTAAGTCTTGCCCGTGAATCAGCTCCATTGCCAAGTATTTCCGCCGATTCTCGA
>JANOPX010000234.1:0-27873 GCA_031422115.1 Chamaesiphon sp. VAR_4_metabat_408
CCCCCCCTCTCCCCCTCCCCCAACAGGATCTAGATTGCCAAATCCAGATAAGATTTAACAAATGGAACGCTTAACTCACACACTCAAACATATTGGGCGATTTCGGAAGACAGAGGCTACGCCAACGAGAGTAGCAATCTGGCTGCTATTATTGCCGTTCATTACCCTAGGGAGTACATTAACCTTACCCTCCCAGACTGCCATCGTCCAAGCCCAAGCAGCCAACTCTCAAGGATTATCCATCCAAGCAGATACTCAAGAGGCAAATTCCAAATCCGAAATAGTAACAGCGCGGGGAAATGTCCGCATTTACTACCCTAGTCGGAAAGTCCAGGCGAAGGCTAATCTCGCTCAGTACTATATCAAGCAAAAACGAATTGTGTTGACTGGAAACGTGCTCATCGTCCAAGATGGGAATACTTTACAAGGGGAGAGCATCATTTATCTAGTTGAAGAAGGAAAATTCACCGCCAATCCCAAAGTCAAACAGCAAGTTCTTACCAATTATGTTCTTCCCGAACAAGGTGGGAAAGGTTTGAGCATCCAGGCAAATAGCCAAGAAGCCAATACCAAGGCGGAAACCGTCACCGCTAAGGGAAATGTCCGTCTGAGCTATCCCGATCGCAAACTCCAAGCAAGGGCGAACACTGCCCAGTACAATATCAAAGCGAAGCAAATCGTGCTATCTGGGAATGTACTCATCGTTCAAGATGGAAGTAGCTTGCAAGGGGACACGATTACCTATCTCATCGAGGAAGGGCGATTTGTTGCCAAGCAAAAGCCAGGTATCCCAGTGCAGTCTATCTACATCATCCCTGAGACGACTAGCAAAAAGTAAATCTCGATAGTGTTGCCCAATTGAGGGATCGCTCATTGTTTCTGGAACAAATAGTTAGCCCCTATTCTCCCAACGGTTAGTGAGCGAAGCCGTAACCGAGAGCCTGCGCCTTGCGCTTACTAACCAACTCCTGACTCCCAACTCCCAACTCCCAACTCCCAATTTGTGAAGATTATCCTCGAAAATGTCCATAAATCCTATGGCAAAAGAACGATCGTCAATAATGTCAGTTTGTCTGTGGCACAGGGCGAAATTGTGGGATTATTAGGGCCCAATGGTGCTGGTAAAACTACGACGTTTTATATGGCAACTGGATTGGAGAAACCCGATCGAGGTAAAGTCTGGTTAGACGATCGCAATATTACCACTCTTTCGATCCATGAACGAGCGCGATTGGGCGTTGGTTATTTGGCACAGGAGGCGAGTATTTTTCGCAGTTTGACGGTGTTAGATAATATCTTATTAGTGTTGGAACAAACTCATGTACCGCGCCGAATGTGGAATCAGAAATTAGACGAGCTAATTGCTGAGTTTAGTTTGGAAAAAGTCATTTACACTTTAGGAAATCAAGTATCAGGAGGAGAGCGACGGCGTACAGAATTAGCTCGTTCCCTGGCTGCGGGCATAAATGGGCCAAAATTCCTATTTCTAGATGAGCCATTCGCGGGTGTAGATCCGATTGCAGTGGCTGAAATTCAGCGGATTGTGGCGACATTACGCGAGCGCAATATCGGCATTCTCATTACAGATCACAATGTTCGTGAAACTCTAGCAATTACCGACAGGGCTTACATTATGCGGGAAGGTCAAGTATTAGCATCGGGCAGTACCGAAGAGATGTATAGTAACCCCTTGGTGCGAGAATTTTATCTGGGTAGTAATTTTCAATTTTAAGTCGATCGGTGATTTTGGATTTTGCGGATGCGCGCACGCCTTTGTTCCCCGACGTAAAAAGCGGCGTTTTTACGTCACGGGGTTCCCCCAGAATAAAAAAACGACAAGACAGCGCACCAAGCAGGATTTTGGATTGAAATTTACCCTGCCTACATTTCTAGTGAGGAGGGCTTTGTTTGAACGAATCTCTAGTAGAATCGTCATTAGATTCATAAACCCGCCCCTACAGACCCTACAGACCCGTCTCCCCGTCTCCCCGTCTCCCCGTCTCCCCGTCCCCCCGTCCCCCCTCTCCCCTGTTCACTAATTTAATCTTGTGGGTAAACTAAGTCTCTGGCGAATTTTTGGTATTTCGGTGATGGATAGATATATCTTCACCCAATTATTGATGCCATTTCTATTTGGAGTTGGGGCATTTTCATCGATCGTGTTAGCAGTTGGTAGTTTGTTGGAATTGGTGCGGCAAGTCGCCGAATCAGGATTGCCAATCATCGTTGCGGCGAAAGTGATTGCGCTGCAAATGCCCCAATTTGTGGTGTATTCATTCCCGATGTCGATTTTGCTAGCAGGGATGATGACTTATAGTAATTTTTCTGGCAATAGTGAGATTATTGCTTTTCGCAGTTGCGGGATTAGTATCTATCGATTGATTTTACCTGCATTTGTTTTGAGTGCGATCGTCACAGGATTGACTTTCTTTTTGAATGAAATAGTTGTCCCTGCTGCTAGTCAAGAAGCAACGCTGACACTAAATGTGGCTTTGAAACAGGATAAACCCACATTCAAGCAAAATAATATTATCGTGCCTGAATATAAGGAAATCGATGTTAAAGGTGGTGGAAAAGAACAAGTTTTGGTCCGGTTATTTTATGCCGAAAAATTTGATGGTAAAGTGATGAGTGGCTTGACAATTTTGGATCGATCGCAACGAGATAAAGGCTTGAGCCAAATTGTCAATGCTGAATCAGCTAGTTGGAATAGTAAAGAGAGTAAGTGGGATTTTACCAATGGCACGATTTATCTGGTGTCTCCCGATGCTTCCTATCGGAATATCATCACCTTCCAATATCAGCAGCTACAATTACCCAAATCACCGTTTGAATTAGCAGCTCCAGACAAGCGAGTCGATGATATGAGCGTATCTGAATTGAGGGAATATGCGGATACCATTAGACTCGGTGGTGACAAGAAAAAAATACTCAATGTTGCGGTAACTATTCAACGGAAGTTAGCTTTTCCGTTTGTATGTATCGTATTTAGTTTAATCGGTGCAGCGATGGGAATTCGCCCCCAAAGAACGGGGAAAGCAACTAGTTTTGGGGTGAGTGTATTGATGATATTTGGTTATTATCTCATCATGATGATATGTGCTGCACTGGGACAATCTGAGGTGATTTCACCATTTTTTGCGGGGTGGTTGCCCAATTTTCTCGGCATTTCGATCGGTAGTTGGTTACTTTGGCAAGCAGCTAAATAAGTGAAGGATTAAATTTTGGAGTTTAACCCAAATCTAAAAAAAGATCGAAGCCTCTCTGTTTATATTTTAATCTGGTTTCTACTCGGTAGGGGCAATTGATGAATTACCCCTACCGAGTAGAAACCAGATTAATCACACTTTTTAAACAACCTCTAAGCGTTATTAGTACATCCTGCACTTAGCTACTCAATTCACATACCTTTTTTAACATTCTGATGCTAGAATCACTATCGGCACTTACTGAAAAATATTTAGGCCAATGGTCTATATGATGAGTAAATGTTCTCCATTTAGGACTATTCATCAGGCGTTTTTTGTTACAAGATGTTGTGTAAGCTATTCTGCTACGCTCTCCAATCTTGTATTTAAAAGCAACGACTTTGTGCATGGGAACACCTTTTAGATCCTCCCCATCCTGCCCTTCCCTATTAATAGTATCGTCAACAGGCATCGTTTCGATTTTAACACTGTTAGAATCTAATTTGAGTTTTTCACCATCACTAGTCTCACCAAAACTCAGCCAGATTGGAGATTGAGCCTTGGCATCAGTCAAACTAGAAATCATCAGTAAAGATGCAGCTATGAGAGTAGAAGTTACTTTGGCAAGAGTAAAACGCATATATTCCTCCTATATTTTCTTAACAAAATGCTTATACTGCTCCGATCGATTTTTAGAAATATCGCTCGAAACAAAATAGTCTAATTGTTTTAGCAAGGCGGAAACGGATTAACTTTAAGTAGGGTATTTACAATTTTGACACCGGAGGTATTAATAATTTGTAATCGAGCAAATCCCGGATCCTTGGGGTTCCACCGTAGATTGTATCGAGCACCTTTTTGCACCCAAGTATAGGTTTTCTTACCATCATTGCTAATTTGAGTGCTTTCATTCAATAATCTCAATGGTTTGCTATTACCATGTTTTAGAAAGGCACCTTCTTCACCACATTCCGTAGATATAGACCATTTTCCATCAGAGAAACCACCTCGTCCATTATGAAATATGTTACCTTCTCCCCCTGTTTCCGCTAAGATGCTACCTGGCGTAGAAATCAGCAAAACAATGGGAGAAAAGATACCGAATATTTCAACTACTATCGGTTTCGCTCTATTCATTGAGATTAAAAAAATATGTGTCTATCTAAGCAATACAACAGAATATCGGAGAATTACGGAAATTTAGTTGACTAAACTTCCAATCGCCCTCTCAGCTTTCACTTATAGCATTTCGACTCGCCAGAAATCAGCCGCAGCTAGAGAGCTACTGGCTAGCTCTGCGAATCTCTTCCTCCGTCTCAATTTTGTCTGTGGACGCTGCCAACTGGCTGGGTGGGGGTAATGAAATTAGGTAGCACTTTTTGCTGCTGGTTGTAGCAAACTCACCAAATGACCGTCAGGTGTGCGGATAGCGGCGACTTTGCCAAAAGAGGGTTCGCGCACGCGCCCTTCGAGGCTTGCGCCTAGTTGTTCTAGGGTAGAGATCGCACTTTGAATATCCTCGACATGAAAGCTGAGAATTGGGGATGAGCCAGTCTCAGCATTTGATTCGGCGGCATGTAGCGCGATCGTCGTGCCATTTGCATCCAACTCAGCCCATCCAGGGCTAGACATTTTCACTGGTAGTCCCAAGCCTTCACTGTAGAACTTCAGTGATGCTGGGATATTTTTGACCATCAACATAATATGTTTAAATTCAGCCGCCATAACTTTTTCTCGATTTCAAGTGAGTTTACGCTCATTATAAATGACCTGCAAGCAAGAGAAATTTGGATCGCTCCTTCTTTGTCAATCGCCATCGAGTAAATGTTCTTGTTGTGCGATCGAAATTGCCGCAGATCGATCGGTTACACCAATTTTGTGTAAAATGCCATGAATGTGAACTCTGACAGTTGCAGGGGCAATATAGAGCCTCTCAGCGATGTCTCGATCGATCCTACCCTCCACCATCAGAGTGAGGATTTCTTTCTCTCTAGCTGTCAGACTAATTTTGCGCTCTCTACTTGGGGTTAACTCTCGATTTACTACCGCCGATCGAATTTCATGTGTAGCATTTCGATCCCACCAGGAGGCTCCCCCAGCTACCGAGCGAATCGCCAAGACAACCATTTCCGCAGTCACCCCTTTGAGACAGTAACCCGCAGCACCAATTTCAATCAGTTGGTTAATTAAGGTTGTTTCGGAGCGGGAAGTGAGGATTAGAATCGGTAGATTTGGCTGTCGTTGTTTGATTTGGTGAAAGGCTTCTAACCCACTCATCCGAGGCAATCCCACATCTAATAATATGATATCTAACGTGTGGCGATTGGCAACTTCTACGGCTGTTTCTCCATCGGCGGCTTCGGCGACAATTTCGATGTCTGATTCTTGCTCTAGTCGAAATCGCAAGCCTAGCCGAAAGAGTTCGTCATCTTCGACAAGCAGAATCCGAATGGGTGTGGGAGGTTTATCTGGCAAGATGTGAAGATGTTAATTATCGATGTTGCCAAGTGGCGGCTGTGGGAAGGAATGGGGATGACTAGGTAGTCGAAAGGCGAAAATTGCCCCACGATGAGGTGGATGATCTGCCCAGATTATACCATGATGAGCTGCAACGATCTGACGGCATAAGTATAAACCCAAACCCGTACCTTTGGCTTGACGATGGCTATTTCCTTGGTAGAAACGGGTGAAGAGATGGGGCAATTCTTCGGCGGTAATTCCCGAACCTCGATCGATAATTTTCACTACTCGATCGTCACGATTTGATTCTAAGACAATTTCGACTCGATCGCCACGACGGGAATGTTCGATCGCGTTGATTAATAAGTTAGTTAAAACGCGCTTGAGTTGAAATTCATCACCGTTTACCCATAAGGATTGTCGAAAATCAGATTCCCCATAATCGATCGATATATTTACATGTGCTGCTAAAGCTAAGGTTGTTAGATTACTACTAACTTCTTCGGTGAGAGTGGTTAAATTTACGGGCGCGAGGTTCAATTCTACGCCTTCAGAATCATTGCGATAAACGTCTAGTAAAGCTTCAACTAATTCCAGGCTAGTTTGATGAGAGCGTGACATGGTAGTCAAAATTTGTTGTTGAATCTCTGTTACTTGCCCCACTTTTTGAGATTCTAAGATTTTAATCGCTTCGATCGCACCCAATAGTGGTGTCTTGAGATCGTGGGTTAAAGTTGAAGCAAAATCTTCTCGCAATTTTACTAATTCTGTCTGAGCATTGAGTTGATATTTATGTTCGGAAATTGTCTCTTGATAAATTCGATTGCGTTCGCTCAACCAACCAGTTACCATCAGAGATATTGCGGCAATGATTCGACTACTAACGATCGATCCATCTACTAGTCGATCGCCAGGAATCCAGATATTACTAATAGTTAAGATTACCGCCAAAAAAGTTACTTGAATGGTGGCAATCCGACCGCTGCGTGAGTTGGTGAGTAAGATTGCCCCTGTATAAAGATAACCAAATACATAATTGGGCGGAGTATTAAATTCGAGGATAGCAACGATCGCACATATTCCCACAATTAAACTTCGATCTAGAATACTCGTTGGCGGATTTGTCCTCTTGGCATAGTCCAAACAAAAGCCTTGCAGAATTCGTTGCCAACCTGTAGTCTTTGGCATAGCATATAATTGAGTAGAAGTAATTTCTCTTTTGGAGTATCGATCGAATCGAATCGGTCTATTTTTCATCTTGACTCGTTGGCGTAGCTGCGATCTCTCTAGGTAATAGAACCCCTAAAATCTTTAATTTCCAAGATAGCCGATCTAGGCTGTTTGAACCAATATATACCGAAAAATTATTGTTGTTTAGAAATATTTAGATCTTGTTTAATCTAAAAATAAACATATGTTTAGACACGCAGACTTGAGTCGTTAGGTAATAATATTCATATCTGACTTTAAAGGTTTAGTGTATGTGGCAAGGATGGATTCAAATCGCTTTAACTCTACTACCGATCGCATTAATCGTGCCGATCTTGGGTAGGTATATGGCGCGTGTCTTTCTGGGTGAGAGAACGATACTCGATCGAGTATGTACACCCATCGAGCAGAAAATTTACCAATTCAGTCAGATTCATAGTGATGAAATGATGACAGGTTGGCAATATGCACGAGCGATCGTCTATAGCAATGCTGTCATGTTTGTCTTGGTATATGCACTTTTAATGGGTCAAGGTATTTTACCTTTGAATCCAACCGGACTTAATGCTCCAAGTTGGGATACTGTTTTACATACGACGATTTCTTTTCTAACTAATACCGACCAACAACATTATTCTGGTGAAACTGCCCTCAGTTATACCAGTCAAGTTTTAGGATTAGGCTTTCTGTTCTTTACTTCAGCAGCGACGGGATTATCCGTTGGGATTGCCTTTATTCGCGGATTAACGGGGAGAACTCTGGGTAATTTTTACGCAGATTTAGTTCGATCGATTACCCGCATTTTACTGCCATTATCTCTGATTGGTGCCCTACTATTATTAATATCTGGCGTACCAGAAACATTCAATCCTCCGGCGATCGCCACAACCTTAGAAGGAGCTACACAGTATATTTCTCTTGGCCCTGTCGCTCATTTAGAAATCATCAAACAACTCGGCGAAAATGGCGGCGGCTTCTTTGGTTCAAACTCCGCCCATCCCTTCGAGAATCCCAATGGATTTTCCAACCTGATCGAAACGATCGCCATGTTAGCGATTCCCACCTCCCTAATTTACAGCTACGGCATATTTGCAAATAACCAAAAACAAGGCTGGTTAATATTCGGGATGGTAGGCTGTATGTTCCTCATCTTAATTGGAATTGCGGCGATCGGTGAATACCAAGGCAATCCCCTAATTAATACTCAACTCGGTACAATTCAACCCAACTTAGAAGGAAAAGAAATCCGCTTTGGCTGGGCACAAACCGCCCTCTTCGCCGTAGCCACCACCTCCACAATGTGCGGCGCAATTAATGGAATGCTCGACTCATTCATGCCCCCAGGTGGTTTCGTCACCATGTTCGATCTCTTCCTCCAAATCATTTGGGGCGGACAAGGAACAGGTACAGCATACTTATTTCTCTACCTGATTTTAACAGTATTTCTCACCGGACTAATGGTCGGACGTACACCCGAATTTCTCAGCCGCAAAATCGAGAAACAAGAAATTATCCTCGCCAGTGTAGTCTTACTAGTGCATCCGATCGCCGTCCTCATTCCCAGCGCAATCGCCCTATCATTTCCCGACACCCTCGCAGGTATCAGCAATCCAGGCTTTCATGGCCTCTCCCAAGTCGTCTACGAATACGCCTCAGCCGCCGCCAATAACGGTTCCGGCTTTGAAGGACTAACCGACAGCTCCATCTGGTGGAACCTCACCACCAGCCTCAGCATCCTCATCGGTAGATATATCCCGATCCTCGCCCTACTCCTGCTCGCCGACAATATGTCCCGCAAACAGCCCGTACCCAGCACCACAGGCACCCTTCGCACCGACACAATCCTATTCACCACCATCACCGCCATCATCATCCTCATCCTCGGTGCCCTAACCTTCTTCCCCATCCTAGCACTAGGCCCGATCGCCGAAGGATTTCAACTCGCTACTTAATCCTCCTCAGTGAACCTCCGTGTTTACCTCCGTGAACCTCTGTGTTTACTTACCCACCCCAACTAAGCACACCTCCTCCCCCCCATGAACCTAGCCCGCGCCGATCGAAAACCCAAAGCCAAACCCAAAGGAATCTACACCAGAGCCGCCAAACAAGCCTTCCTCAAACTAGATCCCCGCATCGCCATCAAAAATCCCGTCATGTTCCTCGTCTGGATTGGCACCATCATCACCGCCCTAGTCACCATCGATCCGAACCTCTTTGGCGACGCAACCGGAACCAATCCCCGCCTATTTAACGGACTAATCACCCTCATCCTCCTCTTCACCGTCCTTTTTGCCAACCTCGCCGAAGCCATCGCCGAAGGACGCGGCAAAGCCCAAGCCGATGCCCTCAGAGCCACCAAAAGCGACACCACCGCCCGAAAAATTCTCCCCGACGGCTCCACAGAAGAAGTCAGCTCCACCGCTTTACGCCGTGGAGATCGCATTAAAGTCATCGCCGGAGACATCATCCCCGCCGATGGTGAAGTAGTCGGCGGTTTAGCCTCAGTAGACGAATCCGCCATCACCGGAGAATCCGCCCCAGTACTCAAAGAACCAGGCACAGACATCGCCAGCTCCGTCACAGGCGGTACCCGGATCCTCTCCGACGAACTAATTATCAACGTCACCGCCGATCCTGGCAAAGGATTTATCGATCGAATGATTGCCCTTGTCGAAGGCTCAGAAAGAGCCAAAACCCCCAACGAAATCGCCCTCACAGTCCTCCTCGCCGTACTTTCCCAAGTCTTCCTGATCGTCATCGCCACCCTCCCCGCGATCGCCAACTACGTCAAATCCCCCGTCAGTATCGCCGTACTCATTGCCCTCCTCGTCGCCCTCATCCCCACCACCATCGGCGGACTATTAAGCGCGATCGGCATCGCAGGCATGGATCGAGTCGCCCAATTTAACGTCATCGCCACCTCTGGCAGAGCCGTAGAAGCCTGTGGAGACATCAACACCCTAGTTTTGGACAAAACCGGAACCATCACCCTCGGAAACCGCCTCGCCGAAGAATTCATCCCCGTCAACAACCACAGCCCCGAAACGATCGCCAAAATCGCCCTCGCCTCCAGCATCTTTGACGAAACCCCCGAAGGTAAATCCATCGTCCTCCTCGCCCAAAAATCCGGTGCAACCATTGATTTCGATCGAGCTACCGCCACAGGGATCGACTTCTCCGCCCGTACCCGCATGAGCGGCACAGACATCGCTGACGGGCGCGAAATCCGCAAAGGTGCCGTAGACTCCATCAAAGGCTTCATCCGCTCCCGTAGCGGGCAAATACCCCCCGACTTAGACGCAGCCTATGAAAAAGTCTCCCGCCTCGGCGGAACACCCCTCGCCCTCTGCCAAGGCGACGACATCTACGGCGTAATCTACCTCAAAGACATCATCAAACCAGGCATCAAAGAAAGATTCGAGCAAATGCGGCAAATGGGCATCCGCACCATCATGCTCACCGGAGACAACCGCATCACCGCCTCCGTCATCGCCCAAGAAGCCGGAGTAGACGACTTCATCGCCGAAGCCACCCCCGAAGACAAAATCGAAGTCATCCGCGCCGAGCAAGCCAAAGGTAAACTCGTCGCCATGACAGGAGACGGTACCAACGACGCACCAGCCCTCGCCCAAGCCAACGTCGGCGTAGCCATGAACTCCGGCACCCAAGCCGCCAAAGAAGCCGCAAACATGGTAGATCTCGACTCAGATCCCACCAAACTAATCGATATCGTCACCATCGGCAAACAACTACTCATCACCCGTGGCGCACTCACCACCTTCTCCATCGCCAACGATGTCGCCAAATACTTCGCGATCATCCCCGCCATCTTCGCCACCGCAGGTATCGGTAGCCTCAACATCATGGCACTCACCAGCACCCAATCCGCCATCCTCTCCGCCCTGATCTACAACGCCCTGATCATCCCCGCCCTCGTACCCCTCGCCCTCAAAGGCATCAAATTTCGCCCCCTCACCGCAGATCAGCTCCTCCAACGCAACATCCTCATCTACGGCTTAGGCGGCGTAATCGCCCCCTTCATCGCCGTCAAAATCATCGACATCTTCATCACAGCCGTCGGATTAGCCTAAAGGGAACGACAGAATGCGGATTCCAGCAGTTTTATTTTTAAAAACCTCCGTGCTCCTCCGTGCCTCCTCCGCGATCCTCTGTGTTAAAGTACCCACCCCAACTAAGCACTATGAAACCCCTCTCACGCCACATCCTCCTCGCCTCCCTCCTCAACCTCCTCCTCGCCCCAGTAGTACAAGCTGCCACCAACAGCACCATCACCCGCCAACAATCCTTCACCCTTGGCTTACTGATCCTCGGCACCATCGCCCTCTCAATCTATCTATTCACCGTCATTTTTCAACCGGAGAAATTCTAGCATGATTCGGATTCAAGAACTAACCACCGCCATTCGATCGATCCTACTCCTCTGGCTCCTCACCGCCATTATTTACCCCCTAATTACCTTCGGAATCGGTCAAATAGCCTTCTCCGCTCACGCCAATGGCAGTCTAATTACCCAAGACAATAAAATTATCGGCTCAACACTTATCGGGCAACCTTTTAAATCCGATCGATATTTCTGGAGTCGCCCCAGCACCATCAATTACAGCACCGACAAAACCGCCGCCCCCACAGGTATCTCCGGTGCAAGTAATTTAGCCCCTAGTAATAGCGACTTAACCAAACGCACTACTATGGAGATCGACAGGTTAAAAAAAGCGACAATTAAACCAACAAACGATCTAGTTTATACATCCGGCTCAGGCTTAGATCCACATATTAGTATCGAAGCCGCCAGAAACCAGATTCCCCGCATTACCACCGCCCGTAAATTAGACAAAAATCGCGTAGAATTTATCATCACTGACGCGATCGACGATCGATTCCTCGGTATATTTGGCGAACCTGGAGTCAACGTATTGAAATTAAATTTAGCACTCGACAGGCTGGCAAAACAATAGTTATGAACCGCAAAGCTAGACACAAAATCTTCATCGGCATGGCTCCTGGAGTAGGCAAAACCTATCAAATGCTCCAGGAAGCCCAAATCCTCAAACGATCGGGTATCGACGTAGCGATCGGCGTATTAGAGACACATGGGCGCAAGGATACAGCGGCTCAATCGATCGGTTTAGAAGTCATCCCGTTATCGATCGTCAAACGGGATAATTTAGAGCTAACCGAAATGGATACTGATGCTATCATCAGCAGACAGCCCCAGTTAGTCTTAGTCGATGAATTAGCCCATACGAATATCCCAAATAGCCAACGTCAAAAACGCTATCAAGATGTAGAAGCTATTTTAGATGCAGGCATTGATGTCTATTCAACCGTCAATATTCAGCATCTCGAAAGTTTAAACGATCTTGTGGCAAAAATTACGAGTGTTGTCGTGCGGGAACGAATTCCCAATCGATTACTCGAAACAGCCGATGAAGTAATCTTGGTTGATGTCACTCCAGAAACCCTCGAAGAACGCCTCCTCGACGGCAAAATATATGCCCCAGCAAAAATTCAACAATCCCTTGAAAACTTCTTTCAGCGTCGCAACCTCATCGCCCTCAGAGAGCTAGCTCTCAGAGAAGTAGCCAACACCGTTGAAGAAGACAGTAATGATTATTCAAATGTCGATAATTATTGCCCCATTCGAGAGCGATTATTAGTGTGTATTTCCACTTACCCCAATTCGCTCCGACTACTGCGTCGGGGTGCGAGAGTTGCTGGCTATATGAATGCGCCTCTATTTGTATTGTATATTGCCAATCCCGATCGCTTTTTAACCAAAGCAGAGAGTTTACAAATCGAACTTTGCCAACAACTATGTGGAGATTTTGGCGGTAATTTTATCCGGCACATCAGTCGCCATATTCCCCTCACAATTGCCGAAGTAGCTGCCAAAGAAAAAATCACCCAAATTGTCATCGGTGAAAGCCAACAAAACTCCTGGCGACGTTTATACAAGCGTTCTTTTACCGAACAACTAATGCAATTAATTCGTAAAAAACAAATTGACTTACATATCATTGCTACCGAAGAATAACCGCGATCGACCAGTACAAGTCCAAAAGCGAACCCTTCCAACAACCTCCGAGAGGACATTCAACAACGTCGGCTCAGATCCAAAATCCCCAATCCAAAATCCAAAATCCAAAATAGATCAGCTCAATTGTTTCACCAGACTCAAAGCTTGCTCCACTTCCTCACCCAATTGACGATTGTGAGGATCGACGCGGAGGGCTTTATTGAGATAAATAGTAGCTTTTGGAAACTCTCTACGTCTAATTAATTCATAACCAAACTGGCAGTAAACAATGCCTTGCCATTGGCAAATATCACTATCTTGGGGGATGTGCTGTGCCAAACCTTCAATCAATACAACTGCCTTCAAAAACTGACGGTTCTTTAATAACGACTGCAATTCATAATAAAGTTGCCATTTCAACTCATCCTCATTCTTACGCGCTGAGGGAGTCACATCAGTTTGTAGTGTTGAATCTGTGGTTGTCGAATTTGGTGGTGACTGAGGATCGGCTTGCTTCAGTAGTAATTGATAGGCTTGATTTAGATCGATAAAGTGTTGATGTGCCTGAATATCGCCTGGATTAAGATCGGGATGAAATTTACGCGCCAGCTTCCGGTAAGTAGCTTTGATCTCATCCAGGGAGGCGTTTCGATCTAGCTCCAATAACTGATAGCATTTGTCCAATGTAGTGATGGATGCAAGCATTTATCTACCGGAGTTCTAAGTAAACATTTCGATGGGTGATTTTTTCACACTCCTATTCTAGCTGAATGCCAACAATTAGCAGAGTGCTGTTTGAGCTATTTTACATCCAATCTCTCATAGTTCATCGATCTACGCGCAACTAGCCCTCGGAAATAAGGACAAAAATCGTCAATTCGTTCGCTTTTGTTATCAAAAATACAACCGATCTTCTAGCTCTTAGCTATCAATAGTTACTCTACCAGATGCTGGCTCGTACAAACCACCTACAATCTTCAGGGATCCATCACTAATAAATTGATTCAGTAGCTTGGAAGTCTGGAGCTTGTTGACTTGTTGCTGTACTTGTGATGTTGCGAAAGCTTCTGCATCAGCACGGAGCTGCATTAGCCTGTCTGCAAGGTTGCTGGTAGTATGTTCAGATCCGGCTAGTTGATGCTCGTGTTCCCGAATAGTGGTACCAGAGACTAAAATCTTGTTGTGTTCGATTTCTAGTCGAAATGGGCGACGGGTGTGGTTGAGTTTCTGCTCGCAATCTATTTCTTCATCATCTTTGGGAGTTTCTACTAACACAATTACTACTTTAATTCCCAACATTAATACGCCATATTCAATCGCACTAATTTCTTTGCGAGTAGTTGTTTGAACGGAGGAGTCTATGGTAAATAGTTCGCCAAATTTTCGATCGAATAGTTCTTCGGCTGAAGTCGATAGTTTTCCATAGTTTAAGATTGCGGCAAATGGATTATTTCCTTTGGCAGCTCCAGAAAGTCGCACCGAGTTGTTGCGCTGAATCTGCTTGGTGCGGAGTTCTACAAACTGCTGATTGCCGATTACCAACCGATCGAGCACCGACTCAGGGGTATCTTCAGCTCGAAGATCTGCTCGATCTAGGACATTTCTGTCATCAAAGCTCACCGTATTGGGATTAAAGTTAGTTAAGTTGGGGTGAGGAAATTGGAGGCTTTTGTTGACAGTTAGCATGATTGGATTTTACAAAAAGTTGCAGTTAGTTAGTAGTTCGTTCGGGAGAATACTTATATATTTTTAATTTATTATGTCGGAGTAGATGAATTGAAATCGATTTTGATTATCAGCTCTGGAAGTTTGAGAACTTCGGTACAAGGTTGGCACCGATTGGCGATCTAGGTGTAAGGTTTATTTTTTAATAATCCCAGTTTAGCCGAGCTACATCAGTAACGACCTCTGCTAAAGGTCGTATTTTATACCGATCGAGTCGATCGAGTCTCAGCAATAATCATTAGGTATACTTTCAAGCCTAATAAGTTCCCTGGTGATGGGTGCGTCCTTTGTAGCGTCGCCTTGTGCGAGGGTTTCTTCGGTAAGTCGATTTTGTCAAAGATAAACCTACTTAGTCAGACTAAGTAGGTTTGCATATCATTAATTTACATTAATTTTGGTCAAATCGATCGCTAGTTGTGAGCGATCGAGATCGCTATTTAAAGTGATTCGGATTTGATTTGTTCGATTTTCCGATTTACAGCTTCATAACCTGCTGTATTCTTCTGGGTGGAGAACAATTTGGCAGCAGTTTCTAAGTCTTTGATGGCTTGGGGTTTGGCTTTGAGTTGAGCGTTGAGGAGTCCGCGATTGCTATATGCTAGGGCATAATTGGGATCTAGTCGAATGGCACTATTGTAGTCTGCCATTGCTTTTGGGTAGTCTTGAAGTTTGTAATGGGATAAGCCGCGATTGTAATATAATTCGGCATTGCGCGGTTGGAGCGAAATGGCTTTGTTGTAGTCGCTGACTGCTTTGGGATAGTCGCGGGTGGCGTAGTAAGCTACGCCACGATTGAAGTAAGAAAGTGGAAAGTCGGATTTCACGCCGTTCGCGGAGCGTTCCTGTAGGGAAATTGCTAGGGTATAGTCTTTGATGGCTGCTTGTCTGTCTCCATTGTTGAAGTGCAATACGCCCCGATTGTTATAGGCTTCGATTAGTTTGGGGTTGAGTTCGATCGTTTTGGTGTAGTCAGCGATTGCTCCAGCTCGATTTCCTTCTTCGCTATAGGTAGCAGCGCGGTTGAAATAAGCATTGGCATAGTCTGGTTTGAGCCGGATGGCTTGGCTGTAGTCACTGATGGCTCCAGATCGATCGCCGAGGGTATTTTTGGCTACCCCACGGTTAAAATAAGCATTGAAATTGTCTGGCTGGAGTTGAATCGCCCGGTTGTAATCAGCTACAGAGCCTCGAACATCCCCAGCGGCTCCTTTGGCTCTACCTCGACCATAATAAGCATTGGCATAGTTTGGTTTCAACCGAATGGCACTATTATAATCGGCGATCGCCCCTTTTTTGTCACCCAGATCGAGCCGAGCCAAACCCCGATTGTAATAAGCGTCGAGATTGCGGGGGCTGAGTTTGATGGCGCGAGTATAGCTATCTATGGCTGCTTCTTTTTCTCCCCCTTGGGCAAGAATCGTCCCCTGTAAGACGTATAATTCGGCATCTTTAGAGTTGAGTTTGATGGCGGATTGGATGTCGCGTTTGGCTCCCACCATATCGCCTGCTTCCAAGCGAGCAGAACCCCGATTGCCATAAGCTTCAAAAAACTTGGGCTGAAGTTCGATCGCGCGGGTATAATCAGCGATGGCACCTTGTTTGTCGCCACTAGAGCCTTTTACAAGTCCACGATTGTTGTACGCATCGGCAAAATTGGGTTGAAGTTCGATGGCTCTGTCAAAATCAGCAATTGCCCCCGCTGGATTTCGATCTCGCGATCGGTTCAATCCCCGCTTAAAATAAGCTTGGGCAGATTGTGGCGTTTGAGTTTCGCTTTGAGTTGTCTGCTGTTTGACTGGGTTTGCTTGGGCAAATACTCTCTGTGAGTCTAGCATCCCAGCGGAGGCTAAGAGTGTAGCGATCGAGAGGAGCAAAGACAAAGACTGGTAAGTTGGCGTTTTCATGATGAGAGGTGAGGGGTGAGGGGTGAGGGTTGCTAGCTTTGTATAAGCAAGTCTGTTGAAACCTACCGTAGTCCCTTGTTACCCCCCTAACCCCCCCTTGGCAAGGGGGGGCTTTCGCTCCCTCCCCTGGGCATGGGGAGGGCTGGGGTGGGGTAAAAAGACTACGCAGCAACTCAAACGGTGTGGATACAAAGGTAGTAAGGATGCGGGCTTGCTCTTGCTCCCTCCCCTTGGCAAGGGCAGGGCTGGGGTGGGGTCAACAACCTATGCAGCAACTCCAACGGACTTGTGTATACAAAGGTAGCGAGGATGCGGGGTGGCTCTTGCTCCCTCCCCTTGGCAAGGGGAGGGCTGGGGTGGGGTAACAAGGGACTAGGATCTACTAATACTGCTCGATACCGACAAACTTATGTGCCGAATTCGCCGACTCACCACAAGTACGCGGCGTGGGAATAATCTTGCCAGGATTAGCGAGTTCCTTGGGATTGAACACATGACGCACCCATTGCATCGTCTCTAGATCTGTCTCCGTAAACATCTCCGACATATAACAACGTTTGTCAGCACCAATGCCATGTTCACCAGAAATACTCCCCCCAACCTTGACACAAAGTTTGAGAATCTCCCCACCCAAAGCTTCCACCTGCTCTAGCGCACCTGGAATCGAATTATCGTACAACACCAACGGATGCAAATTCCCATCTCCAGCATGGAAAACATTCGCCACATAATAACCATACTTCTTCCCCAGCATGGCGATTTGTTCTAGCACATAGGATAGCTGAGTACGGGGAATCACTCCATCTTGCACATAATAATCAGGACTAATTTTGCCCATCGCCGCAAAAGCCGCTTTCCGCCCCTTCCACAGCCGCAACCGCTGTTCTGGTTCCGTAGCCATAGTTACATTTCTCGCCCCATTCTGGCGGCAAATCTCCGCCACTCGTGCTTGATTTGTCGCTACCTCCAGGGCAGAGCCGTCTATTTCTACTAATAAGATTGCTTCAGCATCGCGGGGATAGCATTGAGTTTGCACCACATCTTCCACAGCATTGATACTAAACTTGTCCATCATCTCAATTCCCGCTGGAATAATCCCCGCGCCGATAATTCCCGAAACAGCACTACCCGCAGCTTCCACCGTCTCAAAATCAGCCAACAGTACGCAGATAGATTCGGGAGTCTTGAGGATTTTGAGCGTAACTTCGGTAGCGATACCCAAAGTACCTTCCGAGCCAACAAATAAGCCAGTCAGATCGTATCCTGGCATTTCGGAGATTTCCCCACCCACATCGATAACCTCCCCACTGGGAATTACCAACTTCAAACCCAAGACATGATTGGTAGTCACCCCATACTTGAGACAATGCACGCCGCCGGAATTCTCCGCTACATTACCACCGATCGAACATATCACCTGACTACTAGGATCTGGCGCGTAATAAAAACCCGCACCACTCACAGCCTGAGTCACCCAATTATTGATCGTTCCCGGCTGTACCACCACCCGCTGATTTGCCAAATCTACCTTGAGGATTTGATTCATCAGCGACGTGACAATCAGCACGCAATCTTCCACAGGTAACGCCCCACCAGACAACCCAGTTCCCGCACCCCGCGCAATCCAGGCGATATTGTGTTCGTCACAAATTTTCACCACATCTGCTACCTGCTCGGTAGTTCTAGGCAACACCACTAGAGCTGGGCGTTGACGGTAGCTCGTCAACCCGTCGCATTCATAAGTAATTAATTCTTCTCTGCGCTGAATGATACCTTTTTTACCGACAGCCTTGGTTAGTTGTGCAATAATTGGTTGCCAGTCGGATTGGATCGCTTTCTGTTCTAACAGCATGAGGTTTGGGAAATTAGAGGTGATAATTCGTCCTACATCCCTAATTATCAAACATTAATTTGCCAAGATCGATGATTATCAGCTAGTCTTAATCATTCCATTACCTATACTTTACCTTGAGCGAGTAGATTGAGGTCAGATTTTGGAGTGTGGATTATGCTATCGGTCGTTCAAAGCTCAGATCGAGAATACGTACAACATCAGCCATCGATCGTTAATAAACGATTGTATTTCCATCCCAAAGGTGATGAGATTCCTTTGTTCCCAGAGGGTGTGTGGCAAGTTACTCAAGGATTGGTACAACTGAGTGCCAATTATGAAGATGGAGAGCAAGTATTATTTGGTTGGGCTGATGCTGGATCTTGGTTTGGCACTCATGGCTCCAATACCTTAGACTATCAAGCGGTAGCACTGTCGCCTGTTTATCTGCGCTGGTTGCGGCTGGATGAGATTGAGAGTTCCATGCGACTCTCTCAACTTTTGCTACCCCAACTCGCTAGACGGATGCGCCAGTCTGAGTTACTACTGATTATTAATGGTCGCAGACATACAGTCGAAAGATTGCGGGGACTGTTATCACTGCTCAGAAAAGAGTTGGGTGATTCATTGCCCAGTGGTCAAACCCGAATTAGTTATAAGTTTACTCATCAACAATTGGCTAGTGCCATCGGCACGACTAGAGTAACTGTCAGTCGGATGATGGCTCAGTTCCAAACTCAAGGGCTAATCTCACTTGACAGGCATCGCCATCTGATCCTCGATAATGAGTACTTTGGTGATATCGGTCATCGCTCCTCGTTACAAAAGGCTCAAACAAATCGCTTCGCTCGCGTTGGCGATGTTCTGGCTGTGCCCGATCGAGAAAATCTAGAGCTATCTCAAGTATAGGTGCTAAATCTCCATTAAAATGGGCAAATAAGCTAGCCTCCTCTTGACGATATAATGCGCTTCGACATTATCACCTTATTTCCCGACTTCTTCACCTCCCCTTTGGGGTGTGGATTACTCAGCAAAGCCTTAGCCAAACAGATAGCTGAGGTACATGTGACCAATCCCCGTGACTTTACCACCGATCGACACCACAAAGTCGATGATGAGTGTTATGGGGGTGGAGTGGGAATGGCGATCAAAGTCGAACCGATTTGTCTGGCAGTAGAATCATTACCAATTCTCCCCCGCCGACAGGTACTATTGATGAGTCCTCAAGGCAAAACTATCGATCGACCCTTACTCAATGAATTGGCCACTGACTACGACCAATTGGTGCTCATCTGCGGCCACTATGAGGGCATTGACGAGCGGGTAACGAACATAATCGATCGAGAGATCTCTCTCGGTGATTTCGTGCTCACCTGCGGCGAAATTCCCGCGCTGACGTTAGTTAATGGCATCGTGCGGCTCCTGCCAGGTACCGTCGGCAAAATAGAATCCATCAAAGCAGATAGTTTTGAAGATGGGTTGCTCGACTATCCCCATTATACCCGCCCCGCAGCATTTCGCGGTTGGTGCGTTCCAGAGGTATTGATGTCGGGCAATCATGAGAAAATAGCCAAGTGGCGACACCAACAACAGATCGATCGAACTCAAGCCAAACGCCCCGATCTATACGCGAAATGGTTGGAAGAGCGGTCTTAAAATAATTAATAATTAATAATTAATAATTAATAGTGGTATTTAGTGATGAAATTATCTACAAATCAGTTAGCTATCATCACAATATTTGTCGGCGGGTTCATGCCGATTCCGGTATTTAGCCACAGCCTGAATCCAACAGAGACGAGCGAACATCCGCAGCATTCGATCCTGTTGGCACAAGGAGTAAATTATCGCGCTTTCATAGACGCAAGCAACCAAGAACAGCGATTAGCCGATCGAGTAGCCACCAACTTTGTGGCTGCATTAGAGCAGTTTAGCCAAGCAACAGATCGTAGTCAAGCATTAAGACTCACCAACGTTCTCATCGAAACTTCTTGGCAAGCAGCTTGGCATATGCAACGGACTGGTGAATTTGGGCTACAAAGCCTGGGTTACTATAGTGCAGATCCATTAGCCCAAACTGCACTGGATTCTGTCTATCGGTTACAGTTGGAAATGGCGCAGATTTATCGGGGATACAATCAACTTTCCCAGCAAACTCGAACTGCCCTCCAATCTAATAATTCAGCTAGGTTAAATGTAATAGGCACCAAATTCCAAATGCTCAACGAACGAAGGGCGCAGACTATCCAACTAAACCAAGAAATTTCTCAAGCTTATATAAATCGTAGTCAGGCGGCGAATGCTCAATTAATCAACAATTTCTATAGTCGCATGGGGAACGGCATTACTCAAAGAGGTCAAGCGACAAAATGTATGGTGTCTAATTTACCTTATGGTTCGCCAGCTCAGATCGCGAGTAGACCTAGTGCCTATTGTAACCGTTAGAGCGATCGATTTGTGGCTTTCAGCAGTCCGAATCAATGTGCGCGAAAGAAATATCTATAGTATAGATACCAATTGGGTTCGATTTGTTTGAATTTCCAGATTTCCGACAGATCTTTTCGACCCTTAGTATTTAGCCCTTGCTCAAATTGGGTTAAAGAACCTTGGGCGATGACATTTGTTTCGATCGGAATGCTTGAGAAAATATACCCCTTTTCCTCAACAATAGTATCATAGTCATCGTAGATAATCTGCTGTACCATAAACAAATATGGGGTTCCTTTAAATTGCCTAGAAGGACGTTCGGGTTCTGTGATTTTTTGGGCTACATATTGCAGATTTAAACTGCTCATATAATTAGCCATTTCATGTGCATCCTTACCCTTAATCTCATTCTTGCAGTGTAAAAACAACTCTACGGCATAACTCGTAGATCCTCTATCTGTGACTGGCTCAGACGCACACTGTTTCATCAGGGCGATCGATTCTGGTTTGTGCCGTTGAAAATCTGCTACCATTTCCTCATCCGATCGCAATGGTATTTTAGTTGAGGTACAACCAGTTGTTGAGATAATTGTCAACCAGAAACCTAACCCAACTCGAAGCAATTTATGCAATGGGGACATATTTGAAATTAATCGGGAGAAGATTCATCTTTTGAACCTTCATCTGGTTTGATGATGGGTGCGATCGATTGGAGTTCTGGCTCGATGGCTGTGTTAATATCTTCGAGTGGAGTGGCTACTTCAACGATCGCTCCAGCCGCGAGTATACCCTGCTGTGGACGCGCTGGCGGTGCTGGTGGTCTAACTGGATATCCGAGTGGTTTTGCTACCGTTACAGGCGGTTTTAGTTGGAGTGTAATTGAGGCTTTTTCCTCTTCTTCGATTGGTGCGGGAATAACTACTGGTGGTGCTGGGGTTGGCTCGACAATCTGCTTGACAATTGATGGTTTTACTTCAACCACTATCTGGGTTGGCGGTGTATCGACAATCTGCTTGGCAATTGATGGCTTTACTTCAACCACCGTCTGGGTTGGCGGTGTATCGACAATCTGCTTGACGATTGATGGCTTTACTTCAACCACCGTCTGGGTTGGAGGTGAAGATTTGGGTGGAGTCAGATTGCTAGATCTAGATTTAATTGGTGTTTTTGGGGTGGGTGTTGTTGGCTTCAAACCCAATTGCTGCTGGATTTTGCTGGTATCGGGGAGGGGAGTTTGTTGATTTGTAGGTACTAGTTGACGGCGGAGTTTGAGAGTTTGCCATGCAAACCAGCCTAGTAGAGCAACACTGGCAGTTTGCCCCAAGACGACACCACCCATACTCTGACGCGCATAAATCCATAGTGTCAAGGCATAAAAAAAGCCGACACCACTCCAAAGAAAGTCTTGTTTGCGATGAATTTCGGGAAAAAAGAAGGCGGCGATGTACAAGCCAACACTACCCGTACCTACCAAGACAGCTAAGATATATGCCAGCATGTTTTCCACCACTCCTGTGAGCCAATTTATTCGATTGATTTCAGCATCGCATATGTTGGACATCTCGATCGATTGTCATCATCTTACTTGAATGCCGATCGATCGCGTTATACTGCGAACGCCGAAGTACTGGACTTTGTAGCTCGAAAAGCTAGAGAACAGATCCAAAGGCTTCTCGGAGAAGTCGGGGATCTACAGTAATTCTAGAAAGTCCAGTTTCTAAGCATTTTTAGTATAACTCGTAAGGGGATGGGCACAGATTGCACACATATTCAGATCCAAAGGCTTCTTGGAGAAGCCTTTGGATCTAACCTCACAGGTTTAGCAAAGAAAGCCGATCTAGATATCCTAGACAGCAACAGCAGCTACAGCTACAACCGCTGGTAATAACACCATATTGCTGAAATTAAATTCAGTCTTGGTAATTCCGTCAGCTACTGCTTCCTCAGTAATCCGTTGGCTCAAGAGTTGGAAATCCCCAACTTTTTGGTAGTTGTCTTCAAAGACAGTTTTACCGCCTTTTGCCGCGCCAGTAGCCGGATCTGCATACACTGAATCATATCGGTGAGAGAGATAACCCGCACCAGTATCGTGACTACTAAGGGTATTAATTGTCACAACAACACCGTGAATATGACGGTGAACCAAACATACCTCATTATTGCGGAGTTTGTAGCGATCGCCCTCAGATTTGCCACCCATGAGGATTTCTACTGCGCCTGTCGCATCGGTTGCGCCGTAGCTGAAGCTATTTTTACCGTGAGTTTCGGCAAAAGTCCGACGCACGCGGTGGATAGCGACTTCCCGCAATTGTCCCATAATCCCATTTCGCGCATCCTCATTATCGATCCCGATTACCTCTGCACTTAGATTGGGATTGACTTTGACGGTTCCGGTAAAAGTTTCATCGCCTTGCTTGAGTTCTACGTTGGCTGTATAGCCAGGAAAAGACTTTTCCCAAGTATAGCGATTTTCGTAAGCAGCTTGAAATAGTTCTTGTGCGGATCTTGATTCTGTCATCTTGGCTAAACCGATTAGTTGCTCTTTAGTCTTAGTTTAAGGATTTTGCGCTGATTTTCCCAGCAGTACTCTAAAATAGGCGTTAATCCGTTCGATTGGCGATCCAGAAAGAGCAAAAGTTAAGCACCTAGTCCAAAGCTAGCCGAACGAATAACTACAGATGAATACGATCGATCGAGATTCTCCATTACCAGATTCCCAGCTCCAACCGACAACTACGGCTTTTTCGGTAGAATGTCAAGTTTCAGCTCCAGAGGTAGCTGCGGCGATTTTGGACAAAGATCGCCTTGCGGCGGGATTATTATTATCTTTAGCATTTTTGGTCGGTTGTACGATCGATGATGTCAAAATCGAAAAAATAGATCGAATTCATCCGCCGCGCCGAAATCAAGGATCGATCGATTTTAGAGTCACTTTTTGCTTGGCTACTGAAATTCAAGTCCATGTGGGTATTTGTATCCTGACAAATCCAGATTTAACTATAGCGATCGAAGAATGTCGGCGGTTGCTAGTATACAAGGACTTTGGACTCGATCGATTGTGTATCATCCGCCAAGGAGATTTTATGACTAATATATCTCAACTGCGAGGCTGTTTCGCTAAGTTGTTATCTCCCGATATTGGTGGTGTATTTGTCTCGCTCTCCCCTGACGATGTTTTGACTATTATCACCACCTTATCAGCATTCCAAAATAAGGAACAATACGGCATAACAAATAAATCTATCTCTGCCTATTTAAAGCATCCAGATACGATCGTCGGAAATTCATTAATCCGCCAAATCATCAAGGGGGTGAAACTAACCTTGGCGATCGAGTAAAATATCTCGTAATCGAGGATGGAGGGAAATCCGAAATCTTTCTATCTCGGCTTCGGAGTAAACTTTGTCCAAATCCTCAGACGATCGATCCTGGCGATCGTAGCTGATGACATTACCACTCAGCTTTCTAAATAAATCCGAGCAGCCTTTGAGCGATTTAACTGAATCGATCTGTTCGATAACTATCTGCTGTAATTCTGGAGTGATATCACCCGTTAACTTAGCACCCAACCAAAGATCTACTTCTGAGGCGAGATTAATAATTTTCAGTACTAAATTTCGTTCCTCGATCTGAGTTAATAGATTCGCAATTTCGTCTGTGCGATCCAAATGATTGAGATAATTAGACTGTAACGCTCGATCGGTTAGTTGACTCAACAGTGAGATTATTAGAACTGGATAAATAGTCATTCAACATTTAGGAACTCTCCATTAAGACGACGATCTAAATATAACATACCCTTTGGGTAGCGATCGATATTAACCACTCCGAATATTCATCTTGCTAAATCAATAATTTTCTGTGGGCAATGCCCACCCTACAAAATACAACTCGATCCAATCTAGGATTTTTCGTCGTTTCAGGAGTTTTGTACCTTACAATCAGCCGATCGCAAAACCATCGTACTGACGAATAAACTCAGAATGATACGCCAACACAATATTCTCTTTGGGAACGCCTCGTTGGCGTAGCCTACCGGAGGTAATCGACTAATTCATTCGCAACGCCAACTTCTGTCCCATCGTACTGAATCCACATCATTTCACCTTTGAGATCGATGTGAATCAAAACACCATAAACACGCTTTTTTTGCAACCAACCAGCCCGAAGTACCTGATATCTGTCGCGAGTAGTGTCAAATAAAAGTTCCATCTCTGAGTTTGAGAGGAAGGGCTTTCACCTTCATTTCTCGGACAGTTCAGCCCTTATTGTGTATCATGTCTGGATACCAGGCTGGTAGTGTTATTTACGGACTGGGTACCGTGATTTCACTACAACGAATCGCACTTCCATCCATCTTTAATCAGTGCATCTTTAACAACTTGATGAAACAGATCTTTAGCCACGCTCTATTGTTGCGATATGGTACACCTAACTTAGATGTTAACGCCCCTTTGTCAAGAAGGGATCCATGAATTCGCTCTTGGATGAAATAGACTACTGAATGCCATATAAATATTTATGTAGAGGCGATCGAGAATAGTCCCACATGACCATCTATCTGGGGATCTTGTCGATCGATGAATATTCTCAGCAAAAGAGCACACAAAGCTTAAAATAGGATTGGCGATAGTGTAACTATTTGTCATCCGCCTTCCCACACGCCATCACTATGAGTACTCCGCTTGGTTATGTTGCGTTAGTCCTACACGCTCATCTACCCTTCGTTCGCCACCCTGGGAGCGATTTTGTCCTCGAAGAAGAATGGCTCTATGAAGCCATCACCGAAACCTATATCCCCCTCCTCCATGTGTTCGAGGGATTGAAACGAGACGGCATCGACTTTAAGATCACGATGAGCATGACTCCGCCATTGGTGTCGATGCTGCGAGATCCCTTGCTTCAAGAGCGATACGACGAACATCTTGCCAAATTAGAAGAACTAGCCCTAAAAGAGACCGAAAGCAAAGCACATCATGGGCATATTAAGTACTTAGCAGAGTATTATGTCAAAGAATTTGCCGCAATCCGCAAAACGTGGGAACGACACGATCGAGATCTCATCGGTGCATTCAAGACATTCCTAGATAGCAACAACCTCGAAATCATTACCTGCGGCGCGACTCACGGTTATTTACCGTTGATGAAAATGCACCCCGAAGCGGTGTGGGCGCAAATTCAGGTGGCGTGCGAACACTACGAGGAAAATTTTGGTCGTCGCCCTAAAGGAATTTGGTTGCCAGAATGTGCGTATTATGAAGGTCTGGAGCGAATGCTAGCTGATGCTGGCTTGCGTTATTTCCTGACTGATGGGCATGGAGTATTATATGCTCGTCCTCGTCCGCGCTATGGCAATTACGCACCGATTTTTACAGAGACTGGGGTAGCTGCATTCGGTCGCGATCGAGAGTCGTCGCAACAAGTCTGGTCGTCGATGGTAGGATATCCTGGGGCACCAGAATATCGGGAATTTTACAAGGATTTGGGCTGGGATGCTGACTACGACTATATCAAGCCGTACATCATGCCCAATGGTCAACGGAAAAACATCGGCATCAAATACCACAAGATCACTTCCAAAACTGGTGGCGACAAAGCTCTCTACGATCCCTATTGGGCAAAAGAGAAGGCGGCAGATCATGCCACCGACTTCATGTACAATCGCCAGCAACAGGTCACAAATCTCGCGGGGATGATGAACCGACCTCCACTAGTTGTATCGCCCTATGATGCCGAATTATTCGGTCACTGGTGGTATGAAGGCCCTTGGTTTATCGACTACTTTTTCCGAAAGTCCTGGTATGACCAAAAAACCTACAAGATGACCCACTTGGCGGACTACCTTCGCGCCGAACCGACTCAGCAAGTATGTCGCCCTTCCCAATCAAGTTGGGGCTATAAGGGTTTCCACGAGTATTGGTTGAATGAAACGAATGCTTGGGTATATCCTCATCTCCATAAGGCGGCGGAAAGAGCGATCGAACTTGCTAAACTAGAGCCAGAAGATGAGCTGCAATTGCGGGCACTCAATCAAGCCGCACGAGAATTGTTACTCGCGCAATCTTCGGACTGGGCTTTTATTATGCGGACTGGGACGATGGTACCATATGCGATTCGGCGGACTCGATCGCATTTACTCCGATTCCACAAACTTTATGATGAAATCAAGGAGCGCAAGGTTGATAGTGGGTGGCTCGAAAAGGTAGAAGAAATCGATAATATCTTTCCGAATATCAATTATCGTGCCTATCGATCGTTATAAGTTTAAATTCTCGGAACACAAGGTAGGGGCAATTCATGAATTGCCCCTACCTTGTGTTGCCCTCACCCCGCCAGAACCTGCGGTTCCGGCTCCCCTCTCCCAAGCTTGGGAGAGGGGTTGGGGGTGAGGGCAAGGTTGACTTTTCAAACAGCCTCTAATCGATCGCAACAAACGGTGTAACCATAAGTGCAGCAAGTAGCCCAGCACGCCGAAAACCAAAACCGAAACTCATGAAAAAATTTGCGACTTTAGTAATTCTCGGCGTGATGTTTTTATCGATCGCGTTCGGACAAGTTCCGCCCGCGCTGTCCGCACCAATGGACATCACAAACAAGCCGTTAACCACCATGCACGAGTTAACAGCGGCGGATGTCGAGGCTTTTCTCGATGGCATCGTGCCGCTCCAACTCGATCGCGAAGATATAGCGGGGGCGACTGTCGCCGTTGTCAAAGATGGAAAACAGCTTTTTACCAAAGGCTACGGTTACGCCGACGTGAAGCATAAAAAGCCCGTCACAGCCGAAACCTTGTTTCGTCCTGGTTCGGTTTCCAAACTTTTTACCTGGACGGCGGTGATGCAACTCGTCGAACAGGGCAAACTCGACCTGAGTAAAGATGTTAACGAATATCTCGATTTCAAAATACCCGAAGCCTTCGGACAGCCGATCTCGCTAAAAAATATTTTGACGCACACCGCTGGGTTTGTGGATCAGTGGAAAGATTTTGCCCCTGCCGATAAGCGCAGCCCAAATCTTGGAAATTACCTCAAAACGCACATCCCGAAACGCATCTTTGCACCAGGAACGACCCCAGCTTATTCAAACTACGCG
>JANOPX010000235.1:0-15284 GCA_031422115.1 Chamaesiphon sp. VAR_4_metabat_408
CCCCCCCCCCCCCCCCCCCCCGGGGGGCCGGGGGGGCCCCCGGGCAAGGAGGGTGAATGTATTATTTCCTCAATCTTTAAATCCCGCTTGGTGTGCGCCACTGTCAACTGGGCGGGTCACCCGACCAGCAGGGGAACCCGAACAGTTTGCACATCCGCAAAATCCAAAATCCAAAATTCCCCTCACTCCCCACTCCCCAATGGTAGGATAGTAACTAAGACAGATCTTGGAGTTGAAAACCGATGAAAGTTGCGCTCGAACCCGTAATCAGCGATCCGCAAATAGATATTAGTCAAGGTAATAATCAGCGTCAGTTATCGATCGCCGTATCTGCCCTAGCTGAAGTCCAAGATCGACAATTGCCGCTCAATCTATGCCTAATTTTAGACCATAGTGGCTCGATGAAAGGCACCCCTCTAAATACCGTCAAACAAGCAGCAAGGGAATTGATTCAGGGCTTGAAACCTGAAGATCGGTTGTCAGTGATTGCCTTCGATCACCAGGCAAAGGTCATTGTACCCTGTCAACAAGTTACAGATCTCAACGACATCATCGATCGCATCGATAGATTGCAATCAGGTGGTGGTACCGCAATCGATGAAGGCATCAAACTCGGCATCAGTCAGTCGGCAGAAGGTAGGCAAGATCGAGTATCTCACGCTTTTATCCTCACCGATGGCGAAAACGAACATGGCAATAACGATCGCTGTATCAAACTCGCCCAATTTGCCACCGAGAGTAATATTACCCTCAACGCCCTCGGATTTGGCGAACATTGGAATCAAAACACCCTCGAAAAAATCGCCGATACCGCCGCCGGAACCCTCGCCTATATTGAGGATCCCAGCCAAGCAATCGCGGAATTCGGGCGAATTTTTAACCGGATGCAGTCAGTGGGATTAACCAATGCTTATCTGCAAATGGAACTCAAACCCAAAGTCAGGCTTGCCGAACTCAAACCCATCGCTCAAGTCGCCCCCGACACCGTAGAATTGTCCGCCGAGGAAGAAGGTAATATGTATACCATCCGCCTCGGCGATTTGATGAAAGATATGTCGCGGGTAATCTTGGTAAATACCTATATTGGGCAACTAGCTGAAGGCGAACAATCGATCGCGACCCTCCAAATCCGCTATGATGACCCAGCACATGGCTTGACAAATCTCCTCACCCCATCCGTGAATGTTTACGTCAATGTCACCCGCAATCATCAACCATCAGTGGATGAAGGTGTAAAACAAAGCACCCTCGCCCTCGCGAAATATCGTCAGACACAACTCGCCGAGCAAAAACTCCAAGCCGGAGATCGCACTGGCGCAGCCACCCTACTCCAAAGCGCAGCCAAAACCGCCCTCCAAATGGGCGACACCAACGCCGCCACCGTACTGCAAACCAACGCCACCATCCTCCAAGGCGGACAAGATCTGTCTGAAGCGGACAAGAAAAAGACGAGAATTGTCTCGAAGACAATTTTGCAGTAAGGAGTTGGGCGTTGGGAGTTGGGAGGATATGTTCAGTGCAAGCCTCCCGACACCCGACACCCCTCACTCCTCACTCCCAACTCCTCACTCCCAACTCCCCTACGGTGGTACAGCCACTCCCAACTAAAACCATGAACGTAATGGAATTTTTCCAGCACAGTGCTGGCAGATGGCGATCGAAACGTACTACCCATCATCTCGCTTTTCGGCGATCGGAAATGGGCGAATCAGAAATCGAAGTAAAAACCCTCGAAGCCCAAGCAGCCCAAGTCATCGCCCTGTGCGAACTCCACCAAGTCGATCCAGAACTCGCGATCGGCGGCTGTGACGTGACTTGGGCGGCTTCAATGGGCTGGGACCAAGAGGGAGAAAATCACGAAGGACAGACTGTATTTGCCCTGATTCCCGATGCCGAAGATCCCCGTCATGGTAAGCTGTTGCGCGATCGCGGTTATGCCGAAATCGTCGCCGTACAGGGAGAATACCAAATGGATAACGACGGTGGCTTGGTGCTCATCACCGACTATGACATCATGAGTTCCGTCGAGCGATTCTGGTTTCCTAGTGCCGATATCCGCGTGCGTAGTAGCACAGTCAAACGGATGGGTGGATTTAGTACCTCCACATTCTGCACCGAAACCCGCGTCAAGGATAGTTCGGCAGAGGCACCTATTCTGGCTACCACCGCCGGATTTGGCTCAATTTTATCTCCCCTCGGTTGGTAATGGATAAAGGTCAAACTCAACTCTTCGAGAGCGGAGTTGAGTACCTCCAACGAGTCCAATCCTTGCTACCAGATCCCCAAATGGTAGATGTGATTGCAAATATCCGCGATCGATCGAAAATCTATACATGGATTGGATCCCATATAGCAGCCATCAATCTGTTGCTCCAGTCTTATATCAAAGCTTGTCACGAATGCTTCGAGATAAGTGAGCGGCGATCGATCGACATTTTTGCCCTCCCATTTGCCGCCTCAGTGGGGCTAGACGGCTTCTGCAACCTCTCCACCACCCCAATTACTATTTTTGTCGATATCGGGCGTGTAGCCCCCGCAGACTGGCGATCGCTCGTCGCTCATGAATACGCCCACGCCCATTTGGGTTATGCTGGTCACGATCGCACCTATGCCCAGACGCTCCATCATCTCTGTTTGGGATTGGCTCTCCCCCAACCATTATCTACCGCCACCCCAGAGAGCTTGCGGTATTGGCCCCCCTACGCTCCAATAGTCGATCGGTTAGCCTTTTGGCGCGGTGAAAGTCAGCTATTTGGCGATGTTGTTCTAATTGATGTGGAGACAGTATGAATACAGCCTTAATTCGATCGATTAAAACTGAAGCTGATTATCAAGCTGCATTGCAACGCGCTGGAGCGTTAATGTCATCAAGTCCTAATACTCCAGAAGCCGATGAATTGGATGTATTAGCAACTCTCATCGAGCTATATGAGGATAAATATTTTCCAATTGGATCGACAGCTCGGCTGAGAAAGCCTTGAATGCGATCCCTAGTTTTGATGGCTGCTATATTCTCTTAACGTGGTATTCAGATTGACTTCTTTAAATTTTTTCACCTTGTTTAAGGTTGGCCGATATGAATGAATGAAAATGCGCTCAAGCCTACAAGTAATATCTTTGTCTTGAACACCAAATAAAACAATTTTAAAATTCAGACATTCTTCAACAGCCTCATGGTAAGAATGACCTTCTTTCCTTACTCTTTTTGGTAGTGTACCGAACCAAGAGTCCTCTCGTTGGTCGAAATGGGATGGAATACGTTCTATGAAACTTCGGCCAGTGCATTTACCAATATACTTTAATTCACTTGGATTATCTCCAAAAATAAAATACAGTCCGTTTGGATGATCTGGCATAGAGCATAATTCACTTATTGTTACATCATGCAAATATTTTGTTTTAGTTTTCTCAATTTCCTCCTTGAACTGAGATACCGTTCGATCGGCATAGTGTTCATAAGCCAGGAAGAATGTTGCTGGGGACATAAAAGTATTGTTTAATAATCTTCATTATTATTCCCTAGCTGCCTTTGATAAACTACAAAACTAGTAGACTATATTTGCGCTTGTCGATCTTTGGTATCCTCAATTTCTCCGATCGATCTTACTGTGCTGCCTGAAACTGTTGAAGATATCCTTCCATCGCAGTCGCACCATCAATGCCTTCGCCGCGATCGAGTTCGGCAATTCCGATGGCGATTTGTTGACGTGTTTCTTCGATCCAAGTTTGATGTTCGGTATCGAGCCGAGTGAGTAGTTGGAGAGCGATCTCTAGGACTTCTTCAGCGTTGGCGTAACGTCCGGTATCCAGGTGATTTTGAATGAGTTTTTCTTGCTCAGGGGTGATTGTCAGCATAGATTATGGCGATTAGGCAAAGCCCACACTTTGTAGACTGCGAGAATCCATTTATTATAACCGTTCGGATATAGCCGCACCTCAAAACCGATCGATCTTACTGTGCTTGAGATTCCTTGTAAAAACATGAGGATCGATTATAATTCTCACTCCATGTATTCCTTAAATTCTTCTGGCGGCTCATCAAAATCATCTGATATCCAAATTAATCCGGTTGCACTACCAGGTTTACGATCTGGTTTTACCATTAATTCAGCTTCAAGATTAGCTAGTCTGGATCCAATATTATCTACTTTATTCTCCAGGCGACTGTTGCTAGCAATTAAATCGGTGAACTGGCGTTCGGTATGTGCGAATCCAGCTTGAATTGCTTGCAAAATGGCTTCGTTATCTTCACTCATAGTTGGGACTCTCGATCGTAAGATTCAGTAATATTTTATCCTAGTTTTAGAGGCTTGGCAGTGCCTATAGGTTAAACCCTATATAGTTCGGAAGATTAACCATAAGTTAAAAAAGACCCCCGACTTCTTGGAGAAGTCGGGGGTCTTTAGCAGAGCAAATTCATGAATTTCCCCGATTTGGCGATTCGCAAGAATTAACGGCGAGGAACCAGGTTCTGATAATCGATATTGAAAGTAGAGAGCGACTGAGGTTGAGCATTTACAGCTTTCAAACTCTGAGCCATCGCTATATATCCGGCTGGATCTCCGGCGGCGATTTGCTTGGCTGGTGGCGCACAGCTCCGTTTGACAGCAGTCCAAGTGAGTTTGGGGAAACCCAGTTGAGCGCGGTGGTACTCATTGTACCGAGGTGATTTGATATTGAATGGTAGCTCGCTCGCACCAGATGCTAGTACCCGACGACGTTGGAAGGGCACGATGCTATCGCCAAAGTTTTCGAGATATTCGTCACTACCCAGGAGGTCGTTCACAAAGCCAGCACGACCTTTAGTTGCAATAACGATCGACCAAGCGATTTTCTCGCGTTCGTTGTATACATCCCGTCCTAGCAGCTTCTGGACGCAATGTTCGACAAAGCGATAGTTGCTATTGAGGTTGTAGAAACTCTTGGTGAAAGTATTGGATGCACACAAGCCGCGAATGAAGTCGCGCACGGTGATTTGTCCGCTCCGAAGCTGGGATTCGAGGAATTTTTCCCGATCTGCGGCGAAAGCATGAAAGAAAATCTGCCGATAAGCAGCTTCGATCAAATCGTCGATTTGGCTGGGTGATAAGAGGTTGTCGGTGGAGAAAACTCGTGGCTGTTCGTCTCCAGGAGCCTCGTAGCCAGCCACGCGGCTATTTTGGCTGGAGGGCTTGTATTCTAATAATGGAAGAGCCATATATTTAAAGTTCTCTATCTTACGAAACTTTACAAATTTCTCTCATCATAGTCCTCATCCGTACCTGGCTCCTTACTCTGGCCTGAAAAAATTACATTCCTTAATTTTCGTTAGCGTAGCCGCGCCTCGGCAGAGCCGACGCTTTTGCGGAGGCAAACGCTTTGCGAACGCGTTGGCAAAGCCTGCGCCTTGCGCTTACGAAGTAGGTAATTGGTTGAGGATGGCGATGGGGTATCTCACATCTTGCACCAGAACTAAAATACAGATAAAAGTGGACAGTGAATAGTGGTTAGCGAAAAGTGCGTTCTTGTCTGGTCGGGTCACCCGCCCAGTTGGGTTTCCCCGTCTTGTCGTTTTTTTATTCGGGGGGAACCCCCGAATAAAAACGCCGCAAGTGAAGCACCTTTTCAAGACAGTGGTCAGTTTCAGCGGCTATTTGTGTGTACATTGCCCTCCTAGATCGGCTATAATATTAATACCTATTCAAGATCGCAGAAACTTGTATGGCAAACACATCATCAACGAAAGATAGTCGGATCGACCTGAGAGTAACGCAAGCACAGAAAGAACTGCTCGAAGCAGCCGCACATTTGCGCGGAATTTCTTTGAGTGCTTATACTATTCTCCATCTTTTACCTTTAGCAGAACAAGAAATAGCCGAACGCGAAAAACTCGTTTTAACAGAGCGCGATCGAGAATTATTTATGTCTGCACTCGAAAACCCGCCCAAGCTGGAAGGAAAACTCAAGTCGGCGATCGAGAAATATCAAAATAAATATGGATGAGTCCGATGAAAAGCAGTGGAATTTTGTGCCGATTGACAAGAAATATCAGCGAGATAGTTTTGACTGTGGTTATCCAGCCTTAAATGACTATCTTAAAAAATATGCCCGTCAAAATCATCAGAAAGGAATTGCCAAAACTTTTGTAGGGATCGATCGATCTGGATCTTTAAAAGTAGCTGGATTTTATACTGTTAGTGCTAGTAGCATTGAGTTTGCATCTTTGCCAGCATCCGTTCAAAAAGTAGTCCCAGCATACCCGATTCCAGCAATCCTGATTGGTAAATTGGCTGTAGACAATGCTGCAAAAGGACAAGGTTTAGGCGGCGAGTTACTGGTGGATGCACTTTTCAGGGCGGTTAAAGCTGCCCAAGAAATTGGTATTTTTGCGGTGAGAGTCGATGCGATCGATCTAAAAGCTAAAGAGTTTTATCTGAAATACGAATTTATACCTTTTGAAGATAGTTCTCTTTCACTATTTCTACCGATTGAAACAATTACTAGAGAATTCAGATAATTTATGGACCAATATTAAAAATTTATATGAGCTAAAACAAATTTTATCAGCACAAAAACAATCGCTATGCAATCGTTATCAACTTACCACATTAGGTATTTTTGGTTCTTATGCACTTTTTCTCATATTTTGACTCTCATAAAAATCAGTTGATACGTACTAGTGCAAGATGTGAGTATCCAATCAGCGGCGCAGTTAGTCGTCAGATCCCTCGATTTGGCTGTCTTGAACTTATTGACAGCATAGGCAGAAATCACTCTATGCCCAGCCGCCGTAGGGTGAAGTGGATCCCAGAATAGATATTTATCTGGAGTGGCGCAAACAGTCCCTGTCTTTGGATTGAAGCAAGGTTGAGTGACGTTGGTAAATCCAAATCGCTGGGGGTTTCTAATGGTAGTCTGAAATAATGTTGCCATATCAATGGGCACGATCGAACTACGGGGATTTTTTTGGGCGAGAGTTTGGAGGGATGTTTGGAGTCGCAGGTTGTGTGCTGCGGATAGCTGAGTCAGTGCTTTACTTTTGGTAGGATCGATCGTCCCAATTGGCACCTTACCCAAATCGGGCAGATTGAGGACAATTATTCGCTTTGCGCCTGCATCAATCAATCTTTGGGTAGCTGTGGATAAATTACCCACGACGATGGCTGGATTGGTAATCCCACCGCCGAGGTAGTCATTACCACCCGCCCAGATGACAAATAACTGCTGGGGAGCGATCTTGGGCGATGCTAACAAAAATCGATCGATCTGAGTCTTTAAACCTGATAGGTTGGGATCGATCGTATTTAGGCTACCACTAGTAGCTCCACCCATGCTGAAGTTATTAATTGCCGTCAGTGGTAATTTCAAATCAGTGGCGAAACTTTCTACCCAAACTTGCCCATTTGTAAACCGTCCCCCAAAATAAGGTGGACTAGGTGGTAGTTTACCGCCAGTGGCTTTGAAAGTATTACCATTATCGACTAGACTATCACCAAAGATCGTGATTCGATCGGCGATCGTCCCCTGTGGCGAATCGATACTTTGTGCCAAGGTTGGCAATGGCAACAAGCACGGGAATAATAACCCAAGTTGCATTACAAACAGCCGCCCGAACATAGTTTTCATCGATCTTTTACGGCTAAAGCTAGATTGCAATTATCTTAATATTTTACTATTACGGGGTGGCGGAAATTAGGCTAGCATTTCCTCCTCCTGTCTCCCGCAAATCTAGTAGGGGCAATTCATGAATTGCCCCTACTAGATTTTCGGGAGACTACCTAACTCCGATCTTAACCGATCGATCTTAGCCAGAGCCAGATTACCAAAAACCTACTCGAATCTCTCCGCACCAGCAGATAATACCGCTATCTAGAGACTATGGTGCGTTTTTCGTTGGCGTTCGCATAGCGTCTGCCTGCGCAGAAGCCTACCGTAGGTAATCGTCCGAATGAGGGTATCAAATCGGACATTCGAGCCTTTGATGTTTTGGATTGCTTGGAATGCTTGTGGATATTCACCTCTATTGACATGTTTCATAGTGATATAGCGGAATGCTCGTTGGCGGAGCCTCTCCTTTGGAGAATCGCGTTGTTCCAGATCGCGAATTTCTAGGGCTGATGCTGTCCAGATTTGGATTTGAGCGGGGGTAATTTTGCGCTCATCGGGCTGTTGAGCGGCTGGAATGGGATCGAGGACGTTGTAGCCCATTAAGGGGGCTTGGAGGACATCTCCGAGGAGATTGAATCGCTGTTGTGGATCCGTAACTTTTCGCGCCAGATCGTTGGCGTTAGCCGCGCCGAGAGGTAATCGCTACTGCTAGATTTCCATGCTCTAGATAAGTCCGCAAAACGAAGCTCAGGGTATAATCTGGATCGGTCTGTTTTTGGGCTAAGTTAAATGCTTGGGTAATAGTCTCAGTGGCTAGTTGGGTTTTCCCGGCTTTGGCATATGCTTGGGCGAGAATTGCGAGTAGTTCTGGTTGGGCAGTTTCGAGTTCGCTCATTGCCATTAAGGAGCGCGCTCGATCGAATTGTCCGGCGGCTACTGTCGATCGAACTAGTTGTTTGAGTGGACAGTTTTTCATTCAGTGAATCCCGCTGAATTTGACAGCTATTCTGTACTGGTGGAGTCGGATCTGTTGCGGCTCGAACTGGAGCAGTAGTTAATATCGGTAGTGATAGGATGGCGATCGTCAATAGTGTAAGTCTAATTTTATACATAAAATTCTAGCTATTTACTAGCTATAATGCCCACAAATTCAATTTGCAATCACAACAACGATCGGTTAATTCGCATCAATGCAATACATCCCAATCTAGATGTCAAGTAGCAGTGATAGGTAATACAGATAAATGGGTAATATAAATAATACTGATACTCTCCAAAGTCGATCGAGATGAAACTCCGGCACTCCTTTCATTATCTACTGCGCGAACAAATTAAGCTGGTTTGGCAATTTAGCGCAATACTGGGGTGGATATCGATCTTTACAATCCTGAGTATTTATGACGACACACCAGTCCTCGCCGAAGGTAGCCGAGACTTAGTAGCTAATGGAGGGAGTCGCCCCTATACCGAGTGGCGGACAGACACAACTGCGGGGATTCTCCGCCGGACGGTGCTCAAAGTTTATGCGAATGGGAATGAAGTCATTAATTTGGGTTCTAGTGCTGTAGGTGTGGGTAGTGGCAATATTAGGTTGTTTCGTGGCAATGCCAATGTCGATACAGGTACGGCACTACTGGATTGTAATGTCGAACGGGCAAAACCAGATGTGTCGTCAGCAACAGGCGTTCTGAATACTCGAAATCAAGAAATAGCGGGGCCATCACCAGCTACTGGTGGATATACGCCTTGTGTGTATCCAGTTCAGACAGCAGGAATTTATCAAGTCGTCTTTTATGGGCCTGATGGGATTTCGGGTGCAAGGGATCCCGCAACAGCGGCAAATGGTAGCATCGATCCACCCGCCATCGGTGCCGAACAAAATTCGGCGGTCTCCATGTGGGATATTACAGTACGAAATAGTAACGCGCCTACGATCGATTTGACTGGTCGGGTGTTTACCGATTATATTGCTCTGAATATGAACGATAGCGGCCGCTATCTAAAATCTAAGCTCTATATTTTGACTACTGATGGTTATCAGTATCTGACAGATTTTGGGATTGGCAGGGGTATCGACCCTTTTGGATTTATCTTTTTTGCTAACAAAACTGGACTGCTAGATGTCAATAATAAAATCCTCTATCGTTCGGGGATAATTACTACTACTAGCAATTCCCTAACTGATGGGGGTAAAGTGCCGTTACCCACAGATCCGAGCTATCCCACTTACCCCACATTTTTCAATCGCCCCAGTATGGCGGCTATTTCAGGACTGGCTTATCCAGCTACAGCTCAAGCACCTGCTGCTCCCACAAATTTCAAATTTACGGGGGGGACTGGTGGGGGTCTCAACCAAAGTCCCCAGGGTGTGGGAGGTACCTTTAGCTTTGATGCTCCCCAGGCTGGTAGCTATCAAATCATCATTGATACAGACGGTAATGGGATTTACGCTCCTGCTAGCGGAGATCTGCTATTGACTGGTGATGCTGTGGCTGGAACGAATAACATTATTTGGAATGGTAAAAATAGTAGTGGTACTGTTAATTTGCTACCACTATCAAACAATCGGGCTTATGGCTCCAAAGTCATCCTCAAAGGAGGGGAATACCACTTCCCCTTGCTCGATGTCGAAAATGTACCCGATGGCTTCAAGATTGAAATGCTCAATCCACCAACGGCATTTTCTAATGGCAAAAATGCAACAACTATCTATTTTGACGAACGTAACTATACGATAAATACAACGGCTTTTAACCTAGGCTGCAATTCAACGATTTGTGATGGCCGGACGGGAGTAGATAGTGCCCTTGGCGCACACAATTTTGCCAGTAAATATGGCGACCAAAAAGCGATCGATAGCTGGATCTATTTCCCCAGTTCTGAAGTGACGAACTCCTTCGTTATTTTCAATACAAAAATCTCTGGCAAAGTTTGGGATGATGCTAATAATAGTGCAAATGATACTTTTACAAGCCTGAATACCACGAACAAAGTGGGTACTAATGCTGGCGGACTTAATGCCTTCTTGATTGGGAGTAGTGGTAATGTTTTATCTACCGCTCCTGTTGCTGCCGATGGGACTTATATTTTTACAGATGTTATCCCGAATCAAAATAATCTCAAGGTGAAAATCGGCACTGGTACTTCTCCATTGATTTTGCCCACCAACTGGGTGAAGACTACTCCCCTAACAACTGCTGCTTTCAATATCACCACTACTAACATCAATGATGTGAATTTTGGGGTCGAACAATTACCTGTCGCTGTTGGTACCGATACCGCTAATAAAGTGAATCCTGGCGGGATGAATAGTATTGCGATACCGTCAACTGTATTTACCAGTTCGATCGATGCTGACGGAACTATTATCGCATACAAAATTACGGCTGTCCCGACAAATGCTACCAGTATCACCATCGATGGTACCAAGTACACTACGGCTAATTTTCCAACATCTGGAGTAACAGTAACAGTTGCAAAACTAACTACGATTCAAGTGGATCCCATTGATGGTAAAGTCACTGTCAAGATCTCATTCCAAGCGATCGATAATGCGGGGAAAACATCTGGCAATATTGCGACGACAGATATTCCCTTTGTACTTCCAGTTTCCAATATGCAGCTCATCAAAAGGATTACAGCGATCGATGGGTTGCCAACTAAACTTGATGGTACAGCTCTAAATACTTATGAAGCTCACCCGAATCCGAGTAATAAATGGTTGGATATTAACAATTTCCTGTTAGGAGCTACTAATGGCGGTACGATTAAACCTTGGAGTTCGATCGAGTATACGATCTATTTCCTCTCTAATGGTGACATTCCCGCCAATAATGTATTGCTATGCGATCGAGTACCCAACAATGTCACGTTCATTCCCCAAGCATATAATACGACAACAGCGGCTCCAAATGGATCGTCCACAGCCGATCGAGGCATAGTCATCAACCGTGGTGGCGAACTCCTTGCCTATACCAACACTATTGACGGCGATATCGCCCAATATTTTCCACCGAATATTCAGCCTACCGATGTCTTCCCAAGTATCAAGTGTGGTGGGGCAAATACTAACGGAGCTGTAGTCATTAATTTAGGTACTTTACCTCATGCAACTACTGCGGGTTTACCACCTAGCTCTTACGGATTTTTTCGATTTCAAGGTTTGGTGAAATAATACCATTTTGGATACTATCACCTGACGGTAGGCTATGCCAACGCCAACAGTGCAAGTATTCCCCTGTACGGGTCTGTAGGGGTTTTGTTTATGCAAATAACCGTCTATAAATTCTAGGGGTTTCAAACAAAACCCACCCTCTCCCACTAGAATCTAAGTAGGTTGGCATAATTAATTATCCGATATTAATTATCCGATCGATCGCGCCTGAGACCTAGATAGTGTGATGGGCGGGTGCCTCGCCCAGCAGAACTGCCCACCGTAATTCTTGCAGCATTTGACAGAAGTACTAATTCTTCAACCCTTGGGTACCCACGAGGGGTACCCCTACTTGGGTACCCACGAGCGTCGTTTTTATTCCGGGGGAACCCCGGAATAAAAAAACGACAAGACGGGGTACCCCTACAACTCATTTTTCAACTTCTGAAATGCCAGCGTCACATTATGTCCGCCAAATCCAAACGAGTTGGATAGCACCACATCGACGATCGATTTGCGGCTGACATTGGGGACATAATCGAGATCGCATTCAGGATCGACATTTTCGAGGTTGATTGTCGGGGGAATGATATCGTGACGGATAGCTAGAGCAGCCGCTACGCCCTCAATTCCCCCCGCACCACCTAGAAGATGCCCCGTCATGGATTTGGTCGAGCTGACGGCGATTTTGTAAGCATGTTCGCCGAGGGCTGTTTTGATGGCGGCGGTTTCATTGGGGTCATTAATTGGCGTACTGGTACCGTGAGCATTGACATAACTCACCGCTTCAGGAGTCAAACCAGCATCTTTGAGACAGAGTGACATGGCACGAGCCGCATCTACACCACCAGGCGACTGCCCAGTCATATGATAAGCGTCGCAAGTCATGCCATAGCCGACGATTTCGGCGTAGATATTCGCGCCGCGATTTTGGGCGTGTTCTAGTTCTTCGATGATTAAAATCCCCGCACCTTCACCCATGACAAATCCGTCGCGTCCGGTATCAAAAGGACGACAAGCATGGAGGGGGTCATCATTTCGCGTCGATACTGCCTTACATGCAGCAAATCCGGCAATTCCCAGGGGTGTAATCGCTGCTTCCGTACCGCCGCAAATCATCGCGTCAGCGTATCCACCCTGAATTAGGCGAAATGCCTCGCCGATCGCATTTGAACCCGCTGCACAGGCAGTTACGGTACAGGAGTTGGGGCCTTTGGCACCGAGTTGGATCGCTGTGAGTCCGGCAGCCATATTACCGATCATCATCGGAATCATAAATGGACTACACCGACTCGGCCCTTTGGTGAGATAAATTTCTTGTTGATCTTCTAGGACTTTGAGGCCGCCAATCCCTGTGCCAATGGTCACACCGACTCGATCGGCATTTGTGTCATCGATCTTCAATCCTGAGTCGGCAAGAGCCTGTTTGCTAGCGCAGACAGCCAATTGAGAGAACCTGTCCATCCGTTTGGCTTCTTTCTTTTCTACATACAGCAGTGGGTCAAAATTCTTGACTTCTGCGGCAATCCGACAGTCGTGTTTGCTAGGATCGAAGTGGGTAATCACGCCGACACCATTACGTCCACTCACCAAGCCTTCCCAATATTCAGCCAAGGTGTTTCCAATGGGCGTAATCGCGCCTAAACCAGTGATAACAACACGTTTGCGATAGTTTCGCTGTCCTTGTGAATCGGAATTTGCCATGATGAGATATTAAGTAGATGAGTCGTAAGATACAGTGTGGGAGAGAATGGAGTCCAAAAGGGGCTAGGCAGTAGGGACTGGGACGATCGTTCAAACTAACTAACGGCGAAGTTCCGCGTGCAAAATTGAGAATTTTTCATACCCAATACCCAATTACCCAATACCCAAGATGTTGATTAGGCTTGTTTGGCGTTGATGTAGTCAACTACAGCTTGAACGGTTTGCAGTTTTTCGGCTTCTTCGTCAGGGATTTCGACATCAAATTCTTCTTCCAATGCCATAACGAGTTCGACTACATCGAGGGAGTCAGCTCCCAAGTCATCGGTGAAGTTGGCTGCGGGAGTGATTTTACTGGGTTCTACTTCCAATTTGTCAGCTACTACTGCTTGCACCTTGGCTAATACATCTGCGCTCATATACGTTCCTTTGTTCGTTGGTATTGGTAATCTAGCTCTCGCACCCATTGGAGGGCAAGCGAATAGCACACTATATCTTAGCCGATTGGCTAGCTCATTCGATCGCAACTTTTGAATTACTGGGGAGGGAAGGTGAGATCGCATTTGTGTAAAATTAGATTCAATCGACTCACTAAACGGCTCGATTATGTGAGGATAATCTGGTTGAGATCGATTGAGTAAAGCCCACGCTTTGCGATTGGGCATCTGCCAAAACCCTTCGTCTGTTGGCAGATGCTAAAATTAAACAGTAGTGACTATATTTTCCAGTCATGGCAGCCTTACCATCAACCTCAACTCAATCTCCAATCTTAGCCGCAGCCAATTTCGGCAGATTGCTAACGACAATCCAGATATGAAGCTGGAACGAAATAAACAAGGAAATCTCATTGTTATGGCTCCAACTGGTGGCGAAACTGGCAGTTTCAATGCCGATCTAAATAGACAATTATCGAATTGGACAGCTACCAGAACTTTTGACGGCTCCTGAGTCACGATCGGGAGAAGACGTATTACCAGGATTTGTACTCGATCCTAGGTTTCTATGGAGCTAGCCTAGTTAACGATCGATCGGTCTAATCGATGCCCAAATAAGCTTCGATGACTCTGGGGTCATTTTGGACTTTTGTGGGGGTGCCATCGACGAGATTGGTGCCTTCGGCGAGTACCCAGACTCGATCGCATAGTGTCATAATCACGTCCATATTATGTTCGATAATTAGGAACGTCAAACCCTGACTGCGCCAAGTTTGAATATGTCCACAAATATCATCAATCAGTCGCGGATTGACCCCCGCTGCTGGTTCATCCAATAAAATTAATTGGGGATCTGCCATTAGTGCTCGACCGATTTCTAGGAGTTTGCGTTGTCCGCCAGATAGTACTCCACCATAGTCATTTGCTTTGGCACTCAAACCGACAGAGGTGAGAATTGACATCGCTTTATCTTTCAATTCTCGTTGTTCTAACTTTGATTGTTTGGCATGAGTCAGCACTTCCCAAAACTTCTCACCCTTTTGATTTTTGGCACCCAACATCATATTTTCGAGTACTGTCATCCGCGATAGAGCTTTGGGTACTTGGAAAGTTCGCACCATGCCTTTTCTGGCTATTTCATGGGGTTGGAGCTGATGGATTTTTTGACCGTTTAATTCTATCTGTCCAGAATCTGCCCGAATAAAGTTGGAAAGTAAGTTGAAAAAGGTTGTCTTTCCCGCTCCATTGGGGCCAATTAAACCTGTGATACTGCCTTTTGCTACTTCGATACTTGCTTTCTGAACTGCTTTGATACCGCCGAAGCTTTTACACAATCCTTGGGCTGATAGTAGAGGTTGAGTTGACATAGGGATGTAGTTGTTGGTCATCTGGGGGGACGGGGGGACGGG